>NZ_JBMMKS010000012.1:0-168395 GCF_058630515.1 Vibrio sp. HM8-C | reverse complement strand
AAGCGGTGTTTTCACACCGCTTATTCCGTAGCTAATGAATCAACTTATTGATTATTTATAAACAATTTCACCAGAAGGTGCGTATGTGTTTACATCAATAGGGCTATTCGCTTGTAGGTAGTCTTTAAGAACTTCAGCATCTACGAAACCAGTGTTAACGAAACCTTTGCGGTCTGTAATCTTAGGATATCCGTCACCACCAGCAGCGTTGAAGCTTGGTACTGTGAAGCGATAGGTATCGTCTAGACGAAGCTGTTTGCCACCAATAAATACGTTAGATACTTGACCATCTTTTACGTGCATTGAAATGCCAGCAAATTGCGCATAAGCACCAGAGTCAACAGGTTTAGTCGCAACAACATTTAGGTAATCAAGCACTTCCTGACCAGTCATATCGATGTAAGTCAGAATGTTTGCAAATGGTTGTACTTTCAACACATCTTTGTATGTGATATCGCCAGCAGGGATAGAGTCACGCACGCCACCAGAGTTCATTACAGAGAAGTCTGCTTTTGCACGTTGCATGTGAGCCGTCGCAATCAAACGACCTAAGTTAGTTTGTTGGAAACGAACAACGTTACGGTCACCTTCCAATTTACCATTCGACTCAGCAACTTTAACACTAAGCTGCTCTTGGCCTTTTTCTTGGTAAGGACGTAGGAATTCCAGCATCTCTTTGTTCTCTGGAATCTCTGTCGTCGCAATCACCATCTTGCTCTCACCGTTAACCTTCACCTTATTCTTCAGGTTCACAGGGATCAAGTTGTAGCTCACCATGTTCAACTCGCCATTACGGAATTCGTAATCAGCGCGGCCTACGTATTTACCCCATTCGTAAGCTTGAACAATGTAAGTACCGTTTTGCATGTCTGGTTTACACTCGTCACCCGGAGCGAAGTTTTTCTTCACTACATTCGGACCTTCCATACATACAGGCTCTTGAGAGTGGCCACCAACGATCATATCCAAGTCGCCTTCATTCAAGTAGCGAGCAAGTGCAACGTCACCCGGTGCATTGATACCGTATTCACCGTTTTGGTAGTGTCCCATGTGAGTCACTGCAATGATCAGATCTGGGTGTTCAGTCTTTTTCAGCTCAGCGATAACTTTCTTCGCTTCTTCTTTAGGATCGCGGAAGTCGATACCACCAATGTATTCTGGGTTACCAATTTTCGCCGTGTCTTCCGTGGTTAAACCGATGACCGCGATTTTGATACCTTGCTTATCAAACATTTGGTATGGCTGGAACAAACGCTTGCCCGTCGCCTTGTCGTAAATGTTTGCTGAAAGCATTGGGAATTCAGCCCATTCACGCTGTTTGAACAGCACTTCTAGCGGGTTATCAAACTCATGGTTACCTAATGCCATTGCGTCGTAACCAATCTTGGTCATGCCTTTGAAATCTGGCTCTGCATCTTGTAGATCAGACTCTGGAACACCCGTGTTGATGTCACCACCAGAAAGTAGAAGCAGGCTACCGCCTTCAGCTTCAACTTGAGCGCGAATATCGTCGATCAAAGTCTTGCGAGCGGCCATGCCGTATTCGCCGTATTTGTTTTGCCAGAAACGACCGTGATGGTCATTGGTGTGAAGAATAGTCAGTTTGTACGTTTTATCTGCTTCCCACTCGTGAGTAGGTTGCGTCGCACAGCCTGCCAGTGACGCCAAAATAGCGGTACTTAAAACCGTTTTTAAAATAAAGCCTTGTTTCATTGTCATACCTTTGAGCTGATGAAATCCACTAATAATAATTTTTAGGTCTAGATCAATCCGTTATCCATTGAGTTAACTTGAGATCGACCTATAAAAATAGATCTAACCTTAAAATAACCTCACATAAGTGACAGAGTTATTTCATATTAATGTCTAATAGATCACAATAGAAACGTCAAAAAATTTAGTCACTTAATCGGCTAAATAGTAAAACTAGTTTATTGAAGCCGTTTTTTTTACTTTTTATTGCATTAGTAGGACGAATTTGTGAATGAAATCGTTTGCTCAACGAATTCATTACAATCAGGCAGAGATAAAAAAGCCACCTTTCGGTGGCTTTTTACTTATAAATTCATTCAATTAGCGAATGTCGATTTTCTCAAAACTCTTCACTAAATCATCGAGAGCTTTCATCTGTGCCAAGAAAGGCTCAAGCTTGTCTAGTGGTAGTGCTGAAGGACCATCACAACGTGCTTTTTCTGGGTTTGGATGCGCTTCAATAAACAGACCTGCAATACCCGTCGCTAAACCTGCTTTCGCAAGCTCTACGGTTTGTTCACGACGACCACCAGAAGCTGAACCGGAAGGGTCACGCATTTGCAGTGAGTGAGTCACATCAAAGATAATCGGGCTACCGTTTGAGGCTTTCTTCATTACGCCAAAACCAAGCATATCCACTACTAGGTTATCGTAACCGTGGCAAGAGCCGCGTTCACATAGAATGATTTTCTCGTTACCACACTCAGCGAACTTCTCAACGATGTTGCCCACTTGACCTGGGCTCATGAATTGAGGTTTCTTCACGTTGATAACAGCACCCGTTTTTGCCATTGCTTCAACTAGGTCAGTTTGACGAGCAAGGAACGCTGGAAGTTGGATAACGTCTACCACATCAGCAACAGGCTGTGCTTGAGCTTCTGTGTGTACGTCAGTGATAATTTTCACGCCAAAAGTATCTTTCAGCTCTTGGAAAATTTTCATGCCTTCTTCAAGGCCTGGACCACGGTATGAGTGAACTGAGCTACGGTTTGCTTTATCAAACGACGCTTTAAACACGTACGGAATACCAAGCTTATCCGTCACTTTTACGTAGTGCTCACAGATTTGCATTGCCAAATCACGAGATTCCAGCACATTCATACCTGCAAACAAGGTGAACGGTTTGTCGTTTGCGACAGGAATATCGCCAACGTGAACGATTTTTTGGTCCATGTTTTATCTCTTCAATAATTAATGCAAGGTCACAGTGTTATGACTGAGTGCATGCATTTGAGTTTTTAATAATTCTGCTGCTGGATCGTCAGGGCAATTATCAATAAAGAACTGATAATCAGACATTGCCACCTGATGACAATCTAATTGCTGATAAATATAGCCTCTATCGCGGATTTCGTACGGATCATCCGGAACAAAAGTCAGGGCTAAATCCGTGCATCTCAGTGCCAGAGTGTAGCTTTCTTCACGCAATAAGGCACTTTTCAACAAAGCAAGCCAACGACCGATAATCGTTGGATGGTCAGTAACTTTCAGATCTTCCGCTTTGAGTTTTGCCAGAGGGCCTTTCATTCCGATCAACCAAGCTTGTAACGTATGATTTGAAACATACTCACCCGAAAACGGATTCAAATATTGGTTGGTTTCATCTGACCAATTCACTTGCAATAAAAACTGTGTTGGAAACGTAATACCTTGCAAAGGAAAACCGAGTTTGCGACCGAAGTACAGCAGTAGAGCACCTAAACTCACTGGCACACCTTTACGTCGTTCTAATACCTTATCAATAAAAGCATTGTTGGAATCGTAATACGCTTCGCGATCGCCAATAAATCCCCACTCTTTATAGAACAAGTGTAAGAATGCATCGAAGCGCTCTTTCCCTTCGGTTTTATCTGCGAGTATTACCTCAGCTTCATTTAGTAGACGGCTTAACTCTTGCTCAGCCCATTCTACTTGAGTTTCTGGATCGATGGCTTTGTTGAGGATTAATGCTCCTTCAACCAGCTCCATCTCATCAAAATCTTCATCAAATAAGTCAAGCATTTAACTACTCTTTTTTCGCTAACAGTGATTATTCTAATTGAGCTTTTTCTATTGTTCGGCTTTTCTTCTAGCCAAAGAACACTGGCATTTTTGTCACGGCAACTTTGCCCGCCATTCCCAGCCAGCCTAGTGCACCGAAAAAGGCAAATGTACGCAGTAAGTTGTTGCGTGCTAATTTCAGTGTGAAGAAACCCAATGCAATGTAAGCCAGTACACAAGTAAGCTTTTCAGTCATCCACGGAGCGGCTGCCGTAAATGGAATAAAGCCAGTGATAAAGATTAAACCAATACCTGATAGCAGTAAGAAAGTATCAACGACGTGAGGCGTTATTTTCAGAAACTTATTCTGTAGATGCTTGGAGTTCATCATCAACAACACATAGCGAACTGAAAGCAATAGAGCGCTGATCGCAATGGTCAGCATATGGAAATGTTTTAAACCTTCGTACATCTTTATCCTCTTTACGCCTTATATGACTTTTTATTTGATATCGTTTTTTATTCGATATTGGCCTAAGGTAACACGATCATTACCAGCATAATCCTTTTGTGTTTCAACATTGCTATAGCCGAAACACTGCAAAATCTCTCTCACCGCTAAACCTTGGTCATAACCATGTTCAAACAGCAGCCAGCCATCGTTTAACAGATAATCACGCGCTTTGTCACTGATGGTTTTTATGTCTGCCAAACCATTATCGGATGCAACCAACGCACTCTTAGGTTCAAAGCGAACATCACCAACGGATAGATGCGGATCGTTTTCTTCAATATATGGTGGGTTTGAAACAACTAAAGCAAACTTTGTTCCCACTGGTACAGGTGAAAACCAACTGCCATTCCAGAATGACGCATTAGTAATGCCTAAACGCTGCGCATTTTCGCTAGCGAGCTGCCAAGCTTCCTCACGCAAATCAATACCAAACACTTTACGCTGTGGGAGCTCTGATGCCAGAGCGAGAGCAATCGCCCCTGTGCCCGTACCTAGATCTAAAATATCTCCATCGATAAGCTGAGATTTATCTAACGCAAGTTCCACCAGTCTTTCGGTATCCGGTCTTGGAATCAAAGTGGAAGGAGATACTTTTAACGGCAGTGACCAAAACTCACGCTCTCCAATGATATAAGCAACAGGTTCGCCGGATTTTCGACGCTCAATTAACACGTCAAACTGGCTTTGTTGTTCGGATTGAAGGGTTTTATCTGGCCACGTCAGTAGATAGGAACGCGGTTTTTCTAACACATGGCAAAGTAGCACATTGGCATCAAGAGACGGCGAATCACTGCCGCTCTCGATAAATTGCTCTGTTGCCGCTTTTAAAGCAGCCTCAATGGTTAGAAACATTGATTAGTTTTGCTCTGCAAGTGCTGCTAACTGATCTGCTTGGTGCTCTAGTAATACAGGATCGACCAACGCTTGTAGATCACCTTCCATTACCTCACTTAAACGATAAACCGTTAAGTTGATGCGGTGATCAGATACACGGCCTTGTGGGTAGTTGTAAGTACGGATACGGTCGCTACGGTCACCAGAACCTAACAGGTTACGACGTGTATCTGACACTTCAGCCGCACGCTTAGCTTGTTCAGCTTGAGCAATACGCGCAGCAAGAACTGCCATCGCTTTTGCTTTGTTTTTGTGCTGTGAACGTTCGTCCTGACACTCTACTACGGTGCCTGTTGGCAAGTGAGTAATACGGATTGCAGAATCCGTGGTGTTAACGTGCTGACCACCCGCGCCCGAAGAACGGAAAGTATCGATTTTCAGATCGCTTGCTTTAATTTCTGGGATTTCAGCTTCTGGCACTTCAGCCATTACCGCTACTGTACATGCAGAAGTATGAACACGACCTTGTGATTCCGTTGCAGGAACACGTTGAACACGGTGACCGCCTGATTCAAATTTCAGTACGCCGTATGCGCCATCGCCGCTCACTTTCGCGATCATCTCTTTGTAACCGCCGTGTTCTGCTTCATTTGAAGACATTACTTCAATGCGCCAGCCTTTCTTCTCTGCAAAACGGCTGTACATGCGGAACAAATCACCAGCGAAGATACCGGCTTCGTCACCACCAGCACCTGCACGAATTTCAAGGAAGCAGTTACGGTCGTCGTTTGGATCTTTTGGAAGTAGAAGAATTTGCAGCTCGTCAGTTAAACGTTCGATTGCCGCTTTCGCTTCTTTCATCTCTTCCTGAGCCATTTCACGCATTTCTGCGTCATCTTCTTTGGTCATCTCTTCAGCGGCAGCTAAGTCATCTTGAGCTTGCTGATAGGCTTGGAAACACTTAGTGATCTCTTCAAGCTGAGAGTACTCTTTTGACAGAGCACGGAATTTATCTTGATCACCAATAACCGTTGGATCACCCAACAGGTGTTGAACCTCTTCATAACGTTCAACAAGAGATTCAAGCTTCACTAAAATCGACGAGTTCATATTTTCTTCTTTAAATTCAGAGTTACAGATTACTGTGAGTCATCAAGACCCAAGCTTTGTCTGATAATGGCAAGTTTTGCCGGTTCACCTAACTCCGCAGCGCTTTGCATCGCTCGTGTTGGGGTATGAATAAGTTTGTTGGTGAGTTTGTTGCTCAACTCAACCAAAAGTTTTTCTGGGTCTCCGCCCGCCGCTAAAGCCTGTAAGCTTTTTGATAGCAATTCTTCGCGGATATCATTGGCTGCTTTACGGTAATCACGAATACTATCGACCGCTTGCAGTGAACGCATCCAGCTCATGAAAGCTGCACTTTCTTCACTAACGATAGCTTCTGCTTGAATCGCTTCCACTTTGCGCTGCTCAATATTGCTATCCACAATGGATTGCAAATCATCCACGGAATACAGATAAGCGTCATTGAGGTCGCCAACTTGCGATTCGATATCACGAGGTACGGCGATATCGACAAACAGCATAGGTTGATGGCGACGTTTTTTCAGCGCGCTCTCTACCATACCCTTACCAATTATAGGTAAAGGACTGGCGGTTGAGCTGATAACGATATCGGCAAAATGCAGGTAATCGGGGATTTCATTTAATGCGATTACTTCTGCATTAAATTCTTCCGCTAAACTCATTGCTCGCTCACGAGTACGGTTTGCCACAATAATACGTTTGCAGTTGTGCCCTGCTAGATGTTTAGCCACCAACTCGATGGTTTCGCCAGCACCAACAAGCAGCACTGTTGCATCGGATAAAGACTCAAAAATGTGTTTTGCCAAAGTACAAGCGGCATAAGCCACCGATACCGCACTGCCACCAATTTCTGTTTCAGTACGAACGCGCTTAGCCACAGAGAATGCTTTCTGGAACCATTTATCCAGTGAAGAATCCACGGCATTGTTGTTGCGCGAATCAGCGTAAGCTTGCTTTACCTGACCAAGAATTTGCGGTTCACCCAATACCAGAGAGTCCAGACCACAAGAGACACGCATTAAATGACGAATCGCAGCTTGGTCTTCATGGATATAGAGACTAGGTTTCAAATCTTCTGGGCTGACGTTGTGAAATTGAGTCAGCCATTCGATCAGTTTGTTCTTACTTGATGATTTAACATCACAATAAATCTCGGTACGGTTACACGTCGAAAGAATAACACTTCCGTTAACGTGTGAGTCAGCCGACAACTGGCCAAGAGCCTCAGACAATTTATCTGGACCGAAAGCCACTTTTTCTCGTAACTCAACCGAAGCCGTATTGTGATTGATACCAATAGCAAGCAAGGACATCTATCGAGGATTCTCTGGTAAGAAATGAATTAGGGGCAGAATTTTACTTTATGCCCCTTATGATTGAAAGAGTAACTAGGATTTGTTTTCCCGACTTCGTGATATCAATGATATAGTGATGCCAATTTCACTCACTTTGCCGCACAAATAACGAGCAATTATGATGATAAAACCGCGTATTCTCCTTACCTTCGCTTTTTTGCTGACTCTGTTTGGCTGTAGTTCCACACCAGAGCCGATTGTTGATGTCGAATGGCAAGCTCATCAACAAAAGCTGCAACAAATTCAAACTTATCAAGTGATCGGCAAGATCGGTTACATTTCACCAGAGCAACGTGAATCACTAAATTTCCAATGGCAAAAGTCGCCGAACCAAAGCCAACTTCGTTTAACCAACTTTCTCGGTCAAACCGTATTAAGCCTTTCTATGGATGCCAAAGGCGCAAAAGTGGAAACTTACGATGATCAGAATTTCAGTGCCTCAAATGGTCAGATATTGATTTACCAGCTCACCGGATTGGATATTCCTATCGATGACCTTCAGGACTGGGTTCTCGGTCTGCCAACAAAAGCTGACAACTTTAAGCTCAATGAAAGCAACACATTAGCGTCACTAGACAAAGCGTCGGGTCGACAAAACTGGCATGTCGATTACACTCGTTATAAAGAGTTCGATTGGCAGAACGGCAATATTCCTTTGCCTGATAGAATGCAGTTAACGCAGCAACAAACTTCAATAAAACTTGTTATCTCTAAATGGATACTTACCCAATGATTTTTGGCAAAACCGTTTGGCCATCTCCTGCTAAGTTAAATCTTTTCCTCTACATTACTGGGCGTCGTGACAACGGATATCACGAACTACAGACGCTATTTCAGTTTCTAGACTATGGTGATGACATCACTATAACCGTCAATGAAAGCGGTAAGATTAACCTCACTCCTGAGCTTGAAGGCGTAAAAACGCAAGACAACCTGATTTGGAAAGCTGCTAGCGCATTGCAACAAAAAACAGGATGCTCTTTAGGTGCAGACATTGAACTCAACAAAATTTTACCTATGGGCGGCGGTATTGGTGGTGGTTCTTCAAATGCTGCGACCGTTTTAGTTGCCTTAAACTACCTCTGGCAAACCAACCTAAGTGATGATGATCTTGCTGAAATCGGCTTAGCTCTTGGCGCCGATGTACCCGTTTTCATTCGCGGATTCGCAGCCTTTGCCGAAGGTGTAGGTGAAGAATTAACACCTGTTGAAGCTGAAGAAAAATGGTATTTAGTCGTTCGCCCGAATGTGAGCATCGCAACCAAAGATATTTTCTGCCATCCAGAGTTAACCAGAAATACGCCGAAGCGAGAGCTGTTAACTCTTCTTGACACTCAATACGAAAACGATTGCGAAAAAATTGTCCGAATGCTGTATCCAGAGGTTGATAAGCAACTTTCTTGGCTGCTACAATACGCGCCGTCAAGATTGACCGGTACAGGATCTTGCGTTTTTGCTGAATTTTTGAACAAAAATGAAGCAAAAAATGTTCTGTCCCAACTCCCTGACACTGTCTCAGCGTTTATCGCTCAAGGGCGAAATGTTTCTCCGCTTAAAGAGACACTGGCTGCATACCAAACAGCCAACCCCAATCTAATTAAAAACTGGACGCAACCCCGAGGTTTCCACCGTGCCTGATATGAAGCTATTTGCTGGTAATGCCACACCCGAACTAGCACAACGTATTGCTGAACGTCTATACATTTCTCTAGGAGATGCTACTGTTTCTCGTTTCTCTGATGGAGAAGTCGCAGTACAAATCAATGAAAATGTTCGTGGTAGCGACGTATTTATCATCCAATCAACTTGTAAACCAACCAACGACAACCTAATGGAACTCGTTGTGATGATTGATGCTATGCGTCGTGCTTCAGCAGGCCGTATTACTGCTGTTATTCCTTATTTTGGTTACGCTCGTCAAGACCGCCGTGTGCGTTCTGCTCGTGTGCCAATCACTGCAAAAGTTGTTGCAGACTTCCTTTCTAACGTTGGTGTTGACCGCGTTCTTACTATCGACCTACACGCAGAACAGATTCAAGGCTTCTTCGATGTACCTGTAGATAACATCTTCGGTACTCCAGTTCTTCTTGAAGATATGAAAGCACGTGGTCTAGAAGATCCAGTGGTTGTATCTCCTGATCTAGGCGGTGTTGTACGTGCACGTGCAACTGCTAAAGCACTAGGTGATATCGATATCGCAATCGTCGACAAACGTCGTCCTCGCGCTAACGTTTCTGAAGTAATGAACCTAATTGGTGATGTTGAAGGTCGTGACTGTGTGATCGTAGACGATATGATCGATACAGGTGGCACACTATGTAAAGCTGCAGAAGCTCTGAAAAACCGTGGTGCTAAGCGCGTGTTCGCTTACGCAACTCACGCAGTATTCTCTGGTAACGCAGCGAAAAACATTAAGAACTCTGTTCTTGACCAAGTTATCATCACTGACTCAATTACTCTGTCAAAAGAAATGGCAGCAACAGGTAAAGTGACTCAGCTGACTCTATCGACAATGCTAGCAGAAGCTATTCGTCGCATTAGCAACGAAGAATCTATCTCTGCAATGTTTAACTAATTATTGTTGAACTAAGCATTTAGATAACCTTTCAAAAAAGCGCTTCAGTCACGAAGCGCTTTTTTTATATCTTCCCAATCTTGTTATGCAAATCTGTCCCCAAATTGACTGTGTGGGATAAAGCCTCTCTATTACAGTACTTCAATTCACTCTCATATAGGTCAATTCCGAAACTACTTGCCAGCAAGCTGTTTGAGTTGAAGCGCTCCATTTTTGCCAGTAAGTTTTGCCTCTCCATAAGAGTAACTGCGTGACCTGACTCATTACCGATTGATGTGAGAATGGACTGAATCGAACTGGAGTTAAAAGTGTATAAGATTTTAGCTGTTATATTGGCAGTAGCATTGATGGGATGTACTCCATTAGGCTCGCAACCTGAAAGCCCTGCGCAGTGTGTTGGTGTGATGTCATCTGAAGATGCCTACGGCTACATGAACCCAAACCATTTCACTGTTCAAGTACTTGCTTTAAAACAAGAAAAAGACATCAAAGAGTACATCCGTAATATAGACCCGAATCACCCTGTATGGGTTAACTGGAAAACCAGTCGAGGCACACAATGGTACGCAGTGACCGCTGGTGATTTCGCCAGTAAAGAAGAAGCGCGCAAGGCTATTGATTCTCTCCCTCACGGAGTAAAGCAGTCTGAACCTTTCGTAATTAGTTTTGCCGAAATGAAACAGAAGCAACAAACCAACGTTGTGAGAATGCGCTAGGGAAAAACGCGTAAAACCTCTCTCATTTGTGCCGAATTTGACGAATCCCTTTGAGCCTCGCGCCAAAGGGATTTTTTGTGCTATCATACCGCGCTTTTTCGTTTCCTAAGGGATCCTAGCTTTGAGTCAACCAATTAAATTACTTGTCGGTCTGGCAAATCCTGGCCCGGAATATTCTAGAACACGACATAATGCAGGTGCATGGGTCGTAGAAGAACTGGCTCGTATTCACAATATTACGTTGAAAAATGATCCGAAATACTTCGGTCTGACTGGCCGTATTGTGGTCAATGGCGAAGATTTACGTTTGCTGATCCCAACCACTTTTATGAATTTATCCGGTAAAGCAGTTGCAGCTCTTGCGAAGTTCTACCAAATTCAACCTGAAGAGATCATGGTGGCACATGATGAACTTGATCTCCCGCCAGGTGTTGCTAAGTTCAAAAAAGGCGGTGGTCATGGTGGTCACAATGGTCTTAAAGACACCATAAGCAAACTAGGTAACAACAAAGAATTTTACCGTCTACGGATTGGCATTGGTCATCCGGGACATAAAGATAAAGTCGCAGGTTATGTGTTAGGCAAAGCCCCTGCTAAAGAGCAGGAGCAATTAGATGCAACCGTCGATGAATCGGTTCGTTGCCTCGATATCTTGTTAAAAGATGGTCTAACGAAAGCGCAAAATCGCTTACACACGTTCAAAGCTGAATAAGGTTACAGACATGGGTTTTAAATGTGGCATTGTTGGTCTACCTAACGTTGGTAAATCAACACTTTTCAATGCTCTAACAAAAGCAGGTATCGAAGCGGCGAACTTCCCGTTTTGTACTATCGAACCAAACACTGGTGTAGTACCAGTGCCGGATCTTCGTCTAGATGCACTAGCGAAAATTGTAAATCCTGAGCGTATCCTTCCAACAACAATGGAATTCGTGGATATCGCAGGTCTGGTTGCGGGTGCTTCTCGCGGTGAAGGCCTAGGTAACAAATTCCTAGCTAACATCCGTGAAACTGACGCGATCGGTCACGTTGTTCGTTGTTTCGAGAACGAAAACATCGTACACGTTGCAGGTAAAGTATCGCCAATCGAAGATATCGAAGTGATCAACTTAGAATTAGCAATGGCTGACCTTGATTCTTGTGAACGTGCTATCCAACGCAACGCGAAGAAAGCAAAAGGTGGCGACAAAGACGCTAAGTTAGAACTTGTAGCACTTGAAAAGCTGCTACCAGTACTTACTGAAGGCGGCTCGGCTCGTACAGTTGATTTATCTAAAGAAGAACTAGCAGCAATTGGCTACCTGAACTTCTTAACGTTAAAGCCAACCATGTACATCGCTAACGTTGCTGAAGATGGTTTCGAGAACAACCCGTACTTGGATCTTGTTCGTGAATTCGCGGAAAAAGAGAACAACGTTGTAGTTCCTGTATGTGCTGCTATTGAATCAGAGCTGTCTGAACTAGAAGACGACGAGCGCGAAGAGTTTCTAGCGGATATGGGTATCGAAGAACCGGGTCTAAACCGCGTAATTCGTGCTGGTTACGAACTACTTGAACTTCATACTTACTTCACTGCAGGTGTTAAAGAAGTCCGCGCTTGGACAATCCCTGTAGGTGCAACAGCGCCAAAAGCGGCAGGTAAGATCCACACAGACTTTGAAAAAGGTTTCATTCGCGCAGAAGTTGTCGGTTATGACGATTTTATCCAATTTAATGGTGAAAGCGGTGCGAAAGAAGCAGGTAAATGGCGTTTAGAAGGTAAAGATTACATCGTTAAAGATGGCGATGTAGTTCACTTCCGTTTCAACGTGTAATCTGCAAAATTAACAACTGAACAAAAGCCAACCAACGGGTTGGCTTTTTTATTTTCCCCCTTAATCATGTGAAAGAAACATCAAAATTTGCTGCTATGCAAAAGTAATAAATCTGTTGTTTTGTTGGCACTTTTTGATCACAAACACGCCTCTTTGTTTAAAAAAAAGTCGAACGATGAGTTTAAGGCGATTTATTCAAAAAAACTGTTGACGCTCTGAGAGCAGATCCGCATAATGCGCACCGTTCTCAGCAATAAGGCAACTCATCTTAGAGAACAAAAATTAGGTAATGGCTACGTAGCTCAGCTGGTTAGAGCACATCACTCATAATGATGGGGTCACAGGTTCGAATCCCGTCGTAGCCACCATTTCCTAAGTACTTTTTAGCTAAAATAACTAGCAGAAAGTCTTTAGGAAATAATGCGGAAATGGCGAAATTGGTAGACGCACCAGATTTAGGTTCTGGCGCCGCAAGGTGTGAGAGTTCAAGTCTCTCTTTCCGCACCATTATTCAGATGAGCAATCATCTTAGTAGGTCTATCGCCAAGCGGTAAGGCAGCGGCTTTTGATGCCGCCATCCCCTGGTTCGAATCCAGGTAGACCTGCCACTATTTAATAGTTTCAGTATTTGAAAATTTATTGGAACTCGTAGCGAGTTTATATTATATTGTCTCGCTCAAAAATGATGGCTACGTAGCTCAGCTGGTTAGAGCACATCACTCATAATGATGGGGTCACAGGTTCGAATCCCGTCGTAGCCACCACTTATTCTAATTATTTGCTTACTTTTAATATTTAAGCAGGTAATTTTAGATATCCGAGATGCGGAAGTGGCGAAATTGGTAGACGCACCAGATTTAGGTTCTGGCGCCGTAAGGTGTGAGAGTTCAAGTCTCTCCTTCCGCACCATATTTCTCGATATCTTAAAAGTTTTGCGGAAATGGCGAAATTGGTAGACGCACCAGATTTAGGTTCTGGCGCCGCAAGGTGTGAGAGTTCAAGTCTCTCTTTCCGCACCATTATTTAGATGAGCAATCATCTCTGTAGGTCTATCGCCAAGCGGTAAGGCAGCGGCTTTTGATGCCGCCATCCCCTGGTTCGAATCCAGGTAGACCTGCCATTATTACAACGATTATCTGAAGACCAATATTCAGTTAATCTACAAATTAAGATGCGGAAGTGGCGAAATTGGTAGACGCACCAGATTTAGGTTCTGGCGCCGCAAGGTGTGAGAGTTCAAGTCTCTCCTTCCGCACCATTATTTATTGTTGGCTACGTAGCTCAGCTGGTTAGAGCACATCACTCATAATGATGGGGTCACAGGTTCGAATCCCGTCGTAGCCACCATTTCCTAAATGCTTTTAGCTAAAATAAACAGCAGAAAGTCTTTAGGAAATAATGCGGAAATGGCGAAATTGGTAGACGCACCAGATTTAGGTTCTGGCGCCGCAAGGTGTGAGAGTTCAAGTCTCTCTTTCCGCACCATTATTTAGATGAGCAATCATCTCTGCAGGTCTATCGCCAAGCGGTAAGGCAGCGGCTTTTGATGCCGCCATTCCCTGGTTCGAATCCAGGTAGACCTGCCATTATTTAAGTGTTTTGTTTAAAGAACAAATCATTACAACGATTAATTGAAGACCAATACTCAGTTAATCTACAGATTTAGATGCGGAAATGGCGAAATTGGTAGACGCACCAGATTTAGGTTCTGGCGCCGCAAGGTGTGAGAGTTCAAGTCTCTCTTTCCGCACCATTATTTAGATGAGTAATCATCTCTGCAGGTCTATCGCCAAGCGGTAAGGCAGCGGCTTTTGATGCCGCCATCCCCTGGTTCGAATCCAGGTAGACCTGCCATTATTGAAAAATAGCTGGTTTTAGACGAGTTATTACAACAATTAATTGAACGCCAAATTCAATTAATTTACAGATTAAGATGCGGAAATGGCGAAATTGGTAGACGCACCAGATTTAGGTTCTGGCGCCGCAAGGTGTGAGAGTTCAAGTCTCTCTTTCCGCACCATTATTTAGATGAGCAATCATCTCTGTAGGTCTATCGCCAAGCGGTAAGGCAGCGGCTTTTGATGCCGCCATTCCCTGGTTCGAATCCAGGTAGACCTGCCATTATTTAAGTGTTTTGTTTAAACAACAAATCATTACAACGATTAATTGAAGACCATTATTCAGTTAATCTACAGATTAAGATGCGGAAATGGCGAAATTGGTAGACGCACCAGATTTAGGTTCTGGCGCCGCAAGGTGTGAGAGTTCAAGTCTCTCTTTCCGCACCATCATTATGAAACCCAGCTTAGGCTGGGTTTTGTTTTATCTGTGGCTCCAACCTTACATTTCCTTCATTTGGATTTATTCTTACCCCAGTAAATCTCGACTAACTGATTTAAATAACTTTGGTAGCACCTATATCGTGGATATAAAAAATCCAGCCGAAGCTGGATTTCTATCATTGTACGCATTACACGCTTTTCAACAGTTAACCTATTCGTGGCAAACTACTACCCTAGCAGTGACAATGCTGAATTTGGTGCTTGTTTCGCTTGTGCCAGTACAGTGCTAGACGCTTGGCTAAGAATTTGAGACTTAGTTAGCGCTGTGGTTTCTTTCGCAAAATCTGTGTCTTTGATCCGGCTCTTAGAAGCGTTAACGTTTTCATTGATGCTTTCTAAGTTATTGATCGCATGATTGAAACGGTTTTGGAAAGCACCAAGTTGCGCACGATGGCTATCTACAAATTTCAGAGCAGCATCCACGACAGCTACAGATTGTTGAGCGCCACCAACACTGGTTACATCAATATCTTTAACTGTAACGTCTTTGCCTACGCCAAAACCAAGCTCACTAGCGAGGCTACCTTCAAAGGTCGCTTTGCCTTCAACTTTATCAGCCGCAGTAAACAGTTGTAGCTTACCATCTTCGTCTACAGACGCCTTAACCATGTCTGTTTGACCATTAATGTAAGTGGCTAACTCTTCAATATCATCACCAGTTTTAGCACTAATAGAGATCGTTTTCTCACCGTCATATTTATCATTCAACGTGATAGTGAGATCATTGCTGCCTGATTTAACAGACCAATCTTTATCTTGGCCATTTTCAGCTTTATAGCTCACGCCGCCCATTTTCTCATTGTCACTGCGCATGTTGTTGAGAGACAGCATAACTGCCTCACCGCTGTCAGCGCCAATCTGGAATGATTTAGTATTGAATGTCCCGTTTAACAGCTTACCACCGGCAAAAGACGTTGTTTCCGCTATACGGTTAAGCTCGTCATTCATTGCCGTAATTTCTTCTTGAATCGCTACACGCTCAGCTTTTGAGTTAGAACCGTTTGCTGCTTGCAATGACAAGTCACGAACCCGTTGCAGAATATTCGTTGTCTCATTCATTGCACCTTCAGCGGTTTGGGCAATAGAAATACCATCATTGGCGTTGCGAACGGCAACATCAAAGCCACGGCTTTGCACATTAAGACGGTTAGAGATCTGAAGACCTGCAGCATCATCTTTTGCACTGTTAATCTTTGAACCTGATGACAAACGTTCCATCGACGTTTGCTGTGCAGCGGTGGCACTGTTCAAATATCGCTGTGCTGTCATTGCTGACACATTAGTATTTACGTTCACTGACATAATTGTCTCTCCTAAGATTTTTCTACGAAGCGGAACTTCGATTGCGGCTTCCGACGTCTCGAAAAACCAAAATGTTCTCTCAAAGTTACTTCTAGTAACGGCTTACGAGACAATACCTTTAGAAAAATTAAGGATTTACCGAAAAAATGCGACGCAATTAGCAAAGAAAAATATCGCAAGAAAGAGTGGATGATTAGAGCGTAAGACTTTGCTTAACACGCTGTGAGGCAAGATTTAGATAGGTATAAATAACAGGCAAAAGAAAAGCCCCTTTCCTTTGAGAGAACTGGGGCTGTTTGTGGTAGCCAAGCCATGTGGAGATCAAGAGAAATGAACACATTTAGGCCAACCGGGGCGTATGAGAATTATCCAGTGGCAAGCAGGGTGTAGATTGAGAGAGCCTGCCACTTTCTAATAAACATACTTTGCCAAAGGGTCTTCATTAGCCTACGTCTAGACTTATTAATGAAGAGTCCTAAAACTACTGCAATAGTGAAATTGCAGAGTTCGGCAACTGTTTCGCTTGAGCGAGAATCGAAGTACCCGCTTGTTGCAGAATTTGAGATTTCGTAAGTTGCGTAGTTTCCTTCGCAAAATCGGTATCTTTAATACGGCTCTTAGACGCTTCAACGTTTTCTTGGATGTTCGCCAAGTTGCTAATACTGTGGCTTAAGCGGTTTTGCTTCGCACCCAAATCAGCACGTTGTGAATCTACATATTTCAGCGCCGCATCGATGATGCCAACAGCATTTTGTGAACCACCAACTGTGGTTACATTAATGTCTTGTACTGTTGTGTATTTGCCGCTTTCGGTATTCAAACCAAGTTCGCCAGCAAGACTACCGCCGATGTTGAAATCTTGCGCCAAGTCAGGTTGAGCGATGAAAATCTGTAGCTTGCCATCTTCGTCTACAGATGCTTTAAACACATCTGTTTGACCGTTGATGTAAGTAGCTAGTTCTTCAATATCGTCACCGATTTTAGCTTGAACGTTAACTGTTTGTGGCTCACCGTCTTTACCAGTGAACTCAAATGTCAGCTGGTTAGCATTCGGTGGTACACCCCAATCTTTAGTCTTGCCCTGCTCAGACACGTAAGCCATACCACCCATACGTGGTTCATCAGCACGAATACTGGTTAAACCCATGATGATTGCTTCACCAGAGCTAGAGCCGATTTGGAATGAAGCCTCGCCAAACGAACCGTTAAGTAGCTTACGTCCACCAAAAGAAGTGGTTTCTGCGATACGGTTCAGTTCGTCTTGCAGTGCCGACACTTCTTCGTTAAGTGCTTTACGTTCAGACAATGAGTTTGTGCCGTTTGCTGATTGCAAAGATAGGTCACGCATACGTTGTAGGATGCTGGTTGACTCATTCATTGCACCTTCTGCAGTCTGTGCAATCGAAATACCATCGTTGGCGTTACGCATTGCGACATCTAGACCACGAGACTGAGCTGTCAAACGGTTAGAAATTTGTAGGCCTGCTGCATCATCTTTCGCACTGTTGATGCGGTTACCAGACGACAAGCGTTCCATAGATGTGTTCAGATCACCGGACGCTTTGTTTAGATAACGCTGCGCAGTCATTGCCGACACGTTGGTATTTACATTAATGGTCATAGTTTGCTCTCCTATCGAGTCCGCAAGTATTTTGCGAAGCGGTCAGCTTTACTCTTTGGAAGCACTGACCGTAAATAACTTGCTAAATCTGCAACATGTGCCGACTTAAAAAATTGTTTAATTAACACTTGTATTGATAATTCAATATGTGTGCCAACTTTGAAATTCAGTGTAATTATTTTTTAAACAACTAAATTTCAATCACTTACCAACAACATCACTCTAAATTTATCAGAACAACTATCGAGTCATTGGCAGCGGCAATAATTAGTTGCCGCATACTTGCCGCTTTACTATTGATTAATTCATCATCAATAACCGAAGCGGCAATTGTTCCTTTGTTACTCACATTTCACTTAGCTCATATGGCATTGCACATATGGCATGAAAGTTAGATGTAATTAAAAAGGGTCAAATCTTTGGTTTTACCGAACGCTTGCTGAGATGCTTGCAAAGCTCGGGAGTTTTCGTTGAATTCAATCACCGCTTCTGCGTAATCCAAGTCTTCAAACTGACTTCTTGACTTCGCTAAGCTGATTTTGAAATCTTCATGTTGCTCTTCTTGAATATCTAACGTGCTTAAACTGGCACCGATATTGGTGTGCGACTTGTTCAAATGAATAAAGGCTTTGTGAAGCTCTTCTGTCACTTGATGTAGTTTCGCTGTAGAAGAAGCATCAGAGACTGACTGAGATGAGTACTCAATCGCGTCTTTGAAACTGTCGAAAATGCTGAATGTTTTACGTGGCTCTATGCTGATTGCATCACCTTTGGTGATCTGCCCTTTAATCGCAATAGACAAGCCTTCATATTGAATACCTGTTTTGCCATCAAACTCATCAGCCTGAACAATACTGCCGTTACGCTCTAGTTGATAACCGAACTTGCCGTTCTCCATATCAACAAACGTCACTTTATAAGTGGCAGTATCATCAACATTACTGTTGGTCGCACGCTCAAGCAGCAACTCAGAACCTTCTTGTAATGCATAGTTCGGTTCATAGTCGCCAAATGGGTTATCGATCTCCATGAAGATCTTGCTACCAGGCGTGTTAAATGGGATTTCTAAGCTGTTAGAGATCTTCATTTTTCTCTGATAGTCATCACCGGAGTACGTTACGTTCCCAGCGTTATCACGGAAAAACGGCTGATTCTTTGGCTTAGTACCGGCAAAGATATAGTTGCCCATCTCATCCTGAACGTTTGCCAGGTTGAGGAAGTTATTGGAGATCTCTTGGATTTGACGAGCTATCGCACCACGGTCTTCAGGTGAAAGAGAACCGTTAATCATTTCCATAACGTTACGCTTCGCTTTATCAGCAAATTCTTCCGCATTACTGACGATGACTTCTTGGTGTTCTAAACGGTTTCGAACCAAAGTAATCGCATCCAAGTACTGACGTAGCTGCTCTTCTTGCTGAGAAACGTTTTGAATGTAGTGCGTCGCTAACGGGTTATCCGATGCGGACAACAGCTTTTTGCCAGACGCAAGCTGCGCTTGGTTATGATGAACTTTCGATTCCTGACGACGCATGTCGTTTTGAACAGATTGATAGTTATGGAAGCTAGAAATTCGAGTTAACATTCATTCTTCCTCCTATCTCAACTGCAAAATGGTATTGAACGTATCGTTCGACGCTTGGATGATTCGAGACGAAGCCATATAGGCTTGCTGAAACTTCATCATATTTGCCGCTTCTTCATCCAAGTTGACACCTGATACAGAAGCAATACGTTCTTGTGCAGACTGCTTTTCTAATCGAGAAACGTCAGTCAAGCGTGATGCCGTTGACAATTTCAGACCAAAATCAGTATTGAGGTTATGGTACAAATCGATGATGGTTGAGTTGTTGTCGTTCATCTCTTTGTTGGTCTGAATGTTGATCATTTTACGTAAGTTGCCGTTGTCACCTTCTGAAGCAACAAGGTTTGCCGTAAATTTGTCATCCGGCAACGCACCGCTAGTCAACTCAAAAATCGTACCTTGTACTTCAACAGGTCCAGACGGTGGATAATCTTGCGGCTCTAGCAAGATGTTTCCTTTGGTATCGGTAACGGCAAACTGATCGCCTAGTGGAGACACAACAACTTCAAACTCGCGCACAGCCCCCGCTTCAAGGATTTTGAATTTCGCTTTGCCTTGAGCCAAAGTAGTCGAAGCTTCATAACTCTGAGCGGCAATTTTTGCCGGGTCATTTGTCACTACTTTAATGTCTTTTGCGCCATTGCGAGTTGGGCGCAAAATAACGCGCTCACCGGTTTTTGGATCATTGTTGATTTGAATACGCATGCCATCGAAATAGATATTGCCGCGAGATTCCTGAGCTACGACCTGCTCACCGCTTGGACGCGTAATAACATAATCGCTACCGTTGTATGAGAGCGAATACTCACCGCCATCAAGCTGGCTAAGATCGTCGATATAAACGGCAAGATCGGCTTTTGAATCGGCTGGTGTAACAACACGATCCCGAGCGGCAACATCTGAGTTCACATCAGTAAAAATGTTGTGCCCAACATCACCACGTAGATCCAAACCTTGCCACTGTAACTTGTTCACTTCATATGAGAATGATGTAGCCAAACGGCCGATTTCATCCATTACATAAGGGATGTGTTCATCACGCATATCCATCAGTGCGCCAATTTTGCCGCCAATGTCTTTTGCCGTAATAGGTTTAATACCATTGCCTTCAACCATAGCGAGACGACGTTGCTTCACGTCAGGATAGCCATCCATCATCTTTAACTGGCTTGCTTCTGTACCTGAAACCAAGGTGTGACCATTACCAATATGAATGTTAAAACCTTCCGCGTTTTTACGAGGAGTTACGGTTACATTGGTGTATTCAGAAAGCTCTGCCACTAGTTTTTCATGCTGGTCCATCAAATCGTTATGTGGACCGGGAACTTTCATCATCAAGCGCTGCAAATCACGGATTTCAATCGCGATTTGGTTAATACGCTCAATACCGACATCCAAACCTTTGTTGGTTACATCAAACTGACGACGAACGGTTTCGTGGAAATCATTGAGGTTTTGAGAGATTAGGTTCGCTTTCTCCAACACCACTTTACGCGCACCCACATCGTTTGGAGAGTCGGCTAAGGTCTTAGCCGCATCAAACCATTCGTTTAGGTTTTCTGGAATTTTCTTAGATGCTACAGAGGAAAGCAGTTTGGATAGCATATCCAGATTCTGCTCGGTATCACTCTTGAATGCGTACTCGGAAGTGGCAATGTTCAGCTCTTTAACGGCAAACTGATCCCATGAGCGGCGAACATTGTCCACATGAACGCCCATACCATAGGTTTGTCCGCCGTATTGGCGAGGCATATTGGTCCCTTGGATCACAGACTGACGGCTGTAACCCTCTGTATTAACATTAGAAATGTTATGACCTGTTGTATTGAGTTGTCTCTGAGCGGTTAATACGCTTTGCGTACCCACATTCAGAAGATCAGACGCCATACTGCCCCCAAAAACTATAAAAACATCAGTGTTTACTGACTCTCTACAGGGTATAAAGCAACATGTATGCCAATTTCATTTGTTAGATATAACTCAAGGAAATATAAAGAAGAATTAATTGTGAGGATAAATTTTGAGTGGAAAAAAGCCGGAGAAATTTCTCCGGCTAGCATTGCTTATAACTCGCCCATCTGGTCGATTTGAGATTTCACTCTTAACACTTTGTCTGCGTATTGAGGATCCGTCGCGTAACCCGCTTTATGAATTCCTCGAATGAAGTCTTCGTTACTACCTTGATGATTAAGAGCGGTATTGTAACGAGGATTTTTTTCTAAGAATCGAACGTAATCGTTAAAACTGTCTTGGAAAGAGCTGTATGAACGGAACGCTGCTTTTTCCATTACTGGCGTATTCTGATGATATTCCAACGTTTGTGTAGCAACCTTATTACCATGCCAGCTGCGATCCGCTTTGATGTTAAATAGGTTATTACTGCTTCCACGGGAATTCTTAACCACTTTCTGCCCCCAGCCTGTTTCTAAAGCCGCTTGAGCAATTAACAGCGAAGCATCAATACCTAACGCTTTAGCCGCTTTATCAGCATAAGGTTTCAATGAAGAAACAAACGAGCGCGGAGATTCAAAATTGGCGACCGACTCTGGCTGCTCATTTAAGGATTCATTAGCAGCAGAGACACCTTTAACCATGGCTAGATCATTTTCATCCGTAGCTTCTGGTTGATTTGCCGCAGCTTCGCGAGAACGCTCTACACGGCGCATCGCTTCTTGGAAGCCATCTTCACCTCCAGCTTGAGAATTCTCGCCAGCAGAGAGCTGAGCCACAATCATATCCGCTAAACCCAGCGAACCCGATGAACTCAATTCACTAGTCATCTGCTCATCAAGCATTTGGCGATAAAAATCTTCGTTTTGACTGTTGAACAATTCCGATTTAAAACCGGAGTTTGCATCACGCATCGACTTCAACATCATATTGGTAAAAATCGATTCGAATTGACGAGCTGCCGCAGTCAATGCTGCTTTTTCTGAACCTTCATCACCGCCTACAGCCTGCTTACGCAGTTTGTCGAGACTTGCAATGTCGTGGATAAAACCAATATCGTTCGAGTTATTAATCATCTTAATCCCCTTAGATAATGATCAGTTGGCCTTCAATAGCACCCGCTTGCTTGAGTGCTTGCAAGATTGCCATCAGGTCAGAAGGTGCCGCGCCAACTTCGTTTACCGCACGAACGAGCTCATCTAGAGTCACACCAGGCTCAAGTTTGAACATCTTGCCCTGCTTCTCTTCCACTTCAATTGTAGAGTCAGGAACCACAACCGTTTGACCACCAGAAAAAGCGTTAGGCTGACTTACATTCAAATTCTCTTTGATCGCAACTGTCATACCACCATGAGTGACTGCCGCTGGTTTCAAGCGAACATGCTGACCAACAACAATAGTACCTGTGCGAGAGTTAACAATGATTTTTGCTGAACCGTCCGCAGGATTGAAGTCTAGGTTTTCAATCGCAGAAAGAAACGCTACACGTTGGCTAACATCACGAGGGGCGCGAACACGCACAGAAGCTGCATCAATAGCAGATGCCATTTGAGGGCCAAGGAAATCATTTACTGCATCGGCCATGCGTTGTGCTGTTGTGAAATCGGATTCAAGTAAATTGAAGGTAATAAAGTCTCCACGACCAAATGGCGTCGGAACTTCACGCTCAACGATCGCGCCACCGGAAATCATCCCAACGGCTGGGTTGTTACCCACCACTTTTGAACCATCGGCACCAGAAGCACTAAAACCACTGACCACAAGATTGCCTTGAGCCACAGCGTAAACCTGACCATCCAGACCTTTTAGGAATGTTTGCATCAATGTACCGCCTCGAAGGCTTTTAGCTGAACCGATAGAAGATACCGTGATATCCACTGTTTGACCTTGCTTAGAAAACGCAGGCAAATCAGCCGTCACGATTACAGCGGCAACGTTTTTGGTTTTTGGTTTTGTGCCAGGTGGCAATTGAATGCCGAAGCTTTGCAGCATGGCATTAAAGCTTTGATCGGTAAAAGGCGTAGACTCGCCCGTTCCCGGCAAGCCAGTCACCAAACCGTAACCCACCAATTGGTTACTACGCACACCTGCTACTTGAGCAACATCTTTGATGCGAGCAGCGTTAGCGCTTGCTGTTACTAGCATCATCAATAACAAAGTGAGTTTTTTCATAGTGGGTTACCATTAACTTTAGGTCTGCCGACCTGAATTCTAAAAAACAAATGAGGCCAATTAGGCCTCATCGATATCAACTTAATTCTGTCAATTCTTCGACTGTGGAGCTTAATCTACAGTGAGACATTAAAAAATCGTGCCAAGAATCCAGGTTCTTGCATATCTTGGTTAGTTCCGGTACCAGAATATTGAATTCGAGCATTAGAAATACGAGTTGAAGCAATGGTGTTATCAAAATCAATATCGTCAGGACGGATGGTGCCGCTTAGACGAATGTATTCATCACCAGTGTTCAAAGTTAACCATTTCTCGCCACGAATCACTAAGTTACCGTTAGCCAGCACCTCAATCACTTCGACAGTAATCGAACCAGAAATACTGTTGCTTTGGTTGGCTTCAGCACTGCCACTGAATTTATTGTCATTTTTCAAAGCGTAAGAGAAGTTGTACTCGCCGATGGTTAAATCTTTGCCGCCCACGGCTAAAGGATCCATCGAAGCATCATTCGATTTATTCAGATCTGCATCAGCACTCTTTGCCGCTTTAGTTTTCTCATCCAAATTCACCGTAATGATGTCACCGATGCCACGAGGCTTCGAATCGTCATATAGGCTGGTAGAGTTTGCGAGGTTAAATAGTGATCCTGTCTCTGCCGCATAATGCTCAGGTTTTGCTTTAGGATGAATGGGAGCCCACGCAGGGTCACCGGCAACCGGATCTGTACGTTTACGTAGCGTATCAACAATACCTGAATCAGTGTCAGCCGATTTATCGCCTTCAACTGCATCCACTACCGTAGTACCGGCAGTGACATCTGAGGTTTCGATCTCTTCTGGAAGTAGTCCACAGCCAGATACCGTCAAAACAAAAATTAGGCTAAGTAAACGTTTCATCATCACTATCTCTCAATCACTCTTTATGAACCAAACTGACCGCTATTAGGTTATAGCTGTTGGTTCGCATAGCTCATCATCTTGTCTACCGCAGAGATCACTTTTGAGTTCATCTCGTAAACGCGTTGAGCTTCAATCATGTTGACCAACTCTTCTGTTACGTTAACGTTTGAGCTTTCCAACATCGATTGACGAATACTGCCTAAGCCATCTAAACCCGGTACACCTTCTTGAGGGTCACCACTTGCCCCTGTCGGCAAGTAAAGGTTCTGACCAATCGGCTCTAGACCGCCTGGGTTAATGAAATCTACCGTCGTGATCTGACCCAAGACTTGGTTGTCTTGCTGACCACGAATACGTGCTGAGACTTCACCGTCATTGCCGATAGTGATTGAGATAGCGTCTTGTGGAACCACGATTTCAGGATCTAGTGGATAGCCTGCGCCTGAAGTCACAATCACACCTTCATCATTCAGAGTGAATTGACCATTTCGCGAATAACCGATGTTGCCATCTGGCATCAGGATTTGGAAAAAGCCATCCCCTTCGATCATCATATCGAGGCTGTTGGTTGTGGTTTGTGCGTTACCGTTAGTGTGAACTTTTTGAGTTGCCACTACTTTAGAACCTGCACCTAACATTAAGCCACTTGGTAACTCAGTATTTTGCGATGACTGGCCGCCAGGTTGGTTAATGTTTTGATAGAACAAATCTTCAAACACGGCACGGCTTTTTTTGAAACCAACCGTCGAGGCGTTCGCTAAGTTGTTCGAGATCGTAGCAATATTGGTTTGCTGCGCGTCGAGGCCTGTTTTACTTACCCATAATGCCGGCTGCATACTAATTTCCTTTCAATTGGTTAGCTCATACGAAGCAGAGAGTCGGACGATTTATCCATATCTTCTGCCGTGCTCATCATTTTGACTTGCATTTCAAACTGACGCTGTAACTCGATTAGGCTGGTCATTTCACCCACCGCATTGACGTTACTGCCTTCTAAGGCTCTGGTCAGAATTTTCACATTGGCATCTGCGTCGTATGCCGCGTTTGGATCTTTCGCTCGGAAAAGACCGTTTACATCTTTGTATAAATCTTGGTTATTTGGACGAACAAGTTTGATGCGGTCAACAATTTCCATAGCATCTGCCGGAGCACCTTGTGGGCGGACAGAGATGGTGCCATCGTTGCCGATTTCAACTTTTGCCACAGGTACCGGCAAAGTAATAGGCGCACCCGTTTCACCGAGCACCAAATGACCATTGCCGTTGAGCAAAAGACCAGTCTGGTCAATCTGTAGGTTACCGTTACGAGTTAAACCCTCAGAGCCCGTTTTATCTTGCACGGCAATCCAACCATCACCTTGAATCGTTACGTCCAAATCACGTCCCGTTGTGATCACGCTGCCTTGCTGGAAGTTGTTTCCAGGGCGCTCAGTCATGCTGAACACTCGGCTAGGCAGACCATCACCGTATGCTTGCATCGAACGAGCTTGCGCTAAGTCAGCACGAAAACCAGTTGTGCTTACGTTGGCCAAGTTATTCGCTCTTAGCTGCATAGCTTGCATATTTTGCTTTGCACCACTCATGGCGAGAAACAATGCACGGTCCATAATTTGCTCCAAAATTCATCTGTTAGAATTCATAAAGCAATAGGTGTGCCAAGTTTTATTTTGGATATAAAACAGGATATTAGAGTATATAAATGAGGAGTTAAGAGAAGAGTTGCCGCGGCAATGTGGCAAACTGGCAATCCTATCAAGCCAGCGTTGCCGCTGGCTTGATAGACCAGATGATCATATATACGAAGTTCGTATTATCGAATCTGCAGGATGTTTTGTTGTAGCTGGTTGTGAACTTCAAGCGCACGTGAGTTTGCTTGGAAGTTACGCTGAGCTGAGATTAGGTCAACGAGCTCTTGGGTCATATCAATGTTGGATTGCTCTAGAGTACCGTTGTTGATTGTACCGAAAGAACCTTTATTTGATTCACCCCAGATCTTGTCACCAGAGAACTGAGTTGAATCCCATTGAGTACCACCTTTCTTGTCTAAACCTTGTTCGTTAGAAACACGTACTAACGCAACTCGGCCAAGAGTGATGTTTTCACCGTTCGAGTATGTACCTAACACACTACCGTTTTCATCGAAGTCGATCTTAGTTAAGAAACCCGTTGTCGCGCCATCTTCATCGAACTTAGTCAATTCGAATGGTGCTGCAAACTGAGTTGCCGTACCTAGACCAAAGGAGAGTGTTTGTGTAACGTCTGCGCCGTTTAGGTTAATAGGGTTAGCACCTGTACCTAGTGGGTCAGAAACAATTGGCTGCCCGTTGTTCAAACTTGCTAACGTACCATCGTTATTAAACTTCATGGTGTGACCAACATGACCAGTAGGCGTTGCAGCATCACCACCAGTGATGTTTAGTGGCTTCTCACCTTCTTTGTCCGTCACTGTGTAATAAGTTTGCCACGTGTTTGACTGACTTTGGTCTTTCAAATAGTACGTAGTTAACTTATACGACTGGCCCATTGAGTCATAAATAGTCGATGACGTTGAGCGGTTGTAAGTTTCAGGGTCATTGTAATCAAACAGCGCTGGATCTTTCAGTTCGCCGTTTGCAGGTAGGTTTACACCAACCTCAATGTTTGCCGTTTGTTTTGGTTTACCAAACTCAGCTGGAATGTTCAGTGGCTGTGGCTCATAAGAAAGCACATCACCCGTATCAGGGTTTACCTGGTAGCCCAATAAGAACTCATCATTCGACGTTACCATGTAATTGTCTTTGTTCAGGTGGAAAGCACCGTTACGCGTCAATTCATTTTGCTGTGGAATGAGACGATCTTTAGATACCGCGAAAAAGCCTGTGCCCGAAATACGTAGATCCATTGGGTTATTCGTATAGATACTTGAACCTTCGTGGAACTGTTGGGCAACTTTATTCGCTTGAACACCGCCACCAGGAGTGGTTTTAGCGTTGGTAAATAAAGAACTTGAGTAAACATCACCAAACTCAGCACGCGACTCTTTAAAGCCGAATGTGTTTGCGTTCGCAATGTTGTTACTGGTTGTGTTCAGGTCTAACTGAGCTGCGGATAAACCGCTAAGAGATACATATGACATTCCAAATTCTCCTATCTAGCTAGCATTACTATGCTTTGCCAACTTCAAGTACTTCAGCAAGTTTCACTGGTGATGTGAAACCAGCTAGATTGAGTAGTACGTTACCATCACCTTTACCAAGCAGAACACTATTGACGTTAGCGTAAGTTGATACGCCAAATTCAGTACTTGTTCCATCTAGTAAACCAGCCGCTTTCACTTTGTATTTGCCGGCCGGCAATGGATTACCGTTTTGATCTTTTCCATCCCATTCGACACGGTTGTCACCGGCCGGTTTAGCTCCTACGTCCATAGTACGAACTAGCTGTCCCATTTCGTCTTCGATACGAACAAACAAGTTGTCTACCGAACTTGGAAGCTTAACCATTGCCGCCATGCCTGCATCATCTTTCTTAACACCTGCAGCACCTGGTACCAATACATCACGACCTACCAGTGACGATGCCTGCAAGGCTTGGTTTGATGTCATTGCCGAGTTTAAACTCTCAAACTGAGTGTTCATCTTGCCAATACCATCAACCGTCGCAAATGATGCCATTTGCGCAATCATCTGGTCATTGCTAACCGGCTTAAAAGGATCTTGCTGAGAAAGTTGCTTCGTGAGCAGGGAAAGAAAATCTTCTTGTTTAAGATCTTGTTTACCTGTGCTCTCAGTCGTCTTCTTCTGCTCTTGAAGAGCCTTCAGCTGGTCAACATAGGACAAGCCGCTTTGACCAACGTTATCTATTCCGGCCATACGCTAACTCCTTATCCTTATTGACCCATCTGCAGCGTACGCAGCAGCATTTGTTTACTTGCGTCTGCAACTTGTACGTTCGTTTGATATGAACGTGATGCAGAAATCATATTCGCCATTTCTTCCATTACATTGACGTTCGGCTTGTAGATATAGCCTTCGTCATTTGCAAGTGGGTGATCAGGGTTAAACTCCGCCGTTAGTGGTTTATCACTTTCAACAATACCTAACACTTTCACTGGCACGTTTGGGTCGCGGTTATAACGTGCTTTACTTAACTCAGCACCGAACACTGCATGGCGCGCTTTATAAGTATCTTTAGCAGAGCTACTGATACTGTCCGCGTTAGCAAGGTTACTTGAGGTAGTATTTAGACGTACAGATTCAGCACTCATCGCAGAACCTGTTACATTGAACACATTAAATAAGCTCATCT
This sequence comes from Vibrio sp. HM8-C, assembly GCF_058630515.1. Taxonomy (NCBI): domain Bacteria; kingdom Pseudomonadati; phylum Pseudomonadota; class Gammaproteobacteria; order Vibrionales; family Vibrionaceae; genus Vibrio; species Vibrio sp. HM8-C. Next base: position 139,612 of record NZ_JBMMKS010000012.1, on the reverse strand, counting down.
AAATTACTCCCCTTTAATTGCTTTCGTTAAGTTCTTGAATTTACTTCCTAAGAAGTCGAGTGATGCTTGGTGACGAATCTGGTTTTGCATAAACAAGTTACGCTCTAAATCCACATCCACCGTGTTACCATCACCGGTGTCAGGTTGAGTTGGAACGCGGTAAAGCGTTTCCCCTGTCACAGTCGTAGAGGCAGGAATGTGCCGACCGTCCGTACGGCTAAGACCAATGCTTGCCCCCGAACTTGCCGCCTGCAAAGCCTTCTTGAAGTCCATTCCTTTCGCTTTGTACCCAGGCGTATTCGCTTGCGCAATGTTCGTAGAGATAACCTCTGCATTGCGTTCACGAACACCCACCGTGTGCTGGTGTATGCCGAGTGCGTTGTCAAAAGAAATAGCCATACTTTGCCTCTTAGATAAGAACTGACCGTTAGTAATAGATTAATAGCAATTAGCGTACCAACTTTAAAAAACACTGAATCACTAAGAATCTTTTCTGGTGTTGCATTATCGAGTTTGCAAAAAGCACGCCGTTTTCGACGATTACAAACATAAACGTTTGGAGATTTGGAATGTCTCTCTTTAGGTATAGATCAGAGAACAAGAAAGGAAAGAAAAAGCCCAGCAAATAGCTGGGCTTTAAAAACACCGAATATGAGTTTGGGTCTATTTCAGTTTGTAGATAATGCCGGGGTTACAACGCACCATCTCAAATTTATCCGTCAGCCCAGTGAGAGATTCAGATGCACCTAACAGCAAATAGCCACCCGGATTTAAGTTGCTTGCCATCTGGTTCAACACTTTTGCTTTCATCTCTGGAGAAAAGTAAATCAATACATTTCGACAAAAAATGATGTCGAATTTACCAAGTAAAGCGTAGCTTTCCATCAAGTTCTGCGGACGGAAATTCACAAGACGCTTCAGGCTGTCTTTTACTTTCATGCGTCCATCACCCGCATCTTCAAAAAATGCACGGCGACGTTCAAGAGACAAACCACGACCTAACGCCAGATTGTCATATACACCAGCACGACACATATCCAACATGCTTGCAGAAATGTCCGTAGCCGTAATTGAGACGCTTGGAAGCAAACCCGGACGACGCTGCTGAGTTTCCAGAATAGTCATTGCCATTGAATAAGGCTCTTGACCAGATGAACTCGCCGCCGACCAGATTTTTATAGGGCGTTTTTTTGCCGCCATTTCTGGCAACAAACGATCCGCAAGTACAGTAAACGGATAAGTATCACGAAACCATAAGGTTTCGTTTGTTGTCATCGCATCAACCGCTGCCACACGCAAATCACGATTTCTGCCTGTTACGACATCGCGTAACAGGTCAGATAGACTAGCCAACTTATATTTAGTCACAAGTGGACTGAGACGACTTCTCACCAAGTATTGCTTGCTGTCACCCAATACGATTCCGCATTGAGATTCCAGAAACCGGCAAAAGTCGCGATATTCTTGATCGCTTATAGTAATAGCAGTCATTAATTTCTCTTTATTTTACTAGCGCAGACTTAACCGCATTACCAAGCTCGTCAGGGTTAAACTTAGCAATAAACGAATTCGCGCCGACTCGTTCAACCATAGCTTGGTTAAATACCCCACTCAATGATGAGTGCAATATAACGTAGAGATCTTTTAATTCATTATTACGACGAATTTCCGCCGTTAAGGTATATCCATCCATCTCTGGCATTTCAATATCCGAAATCACCAAAGAGATTTGTTCGTAAATACTACCTTCTTTTGCCATTTCTAGCAGCTTTTGATACGCATCTTTGCCGTCTTTGGTAAGAATACACTCAAAACCAATCGACTCAATCGCTCGTTGAACCTGTTTGCGCGCTACCGTTGAGTCGTCAGCAATCAGGATACGGCGAACAATCGGCTTAACTTGTTCAGCTTCAGCAATGTCCTGGCCAATACTAGCATCCATTGATTCATCAACTGGTGCGATTTCTGCAAGGATCTTTTCAACATCGAGAATTTCAACCAGCTCATTGTCAATATTAGTAACCGCTGTAAGGTAGTTCGCTTTACCAGCACCTTCCGGCGGTGGAAGTATCGCTTCCCAACGCATATTAACGATGCGCTCCACAGAGCTCACTAAAAAGGCTTGTGTGGTACGGTTAAATTCCGCAATGACAACAAAACTTTTTTGAACATCTTGAGTAGGACGGCCACCAATAGCCAAGCTTAGGTCAATAACCGAGAGAGTCTGACCTCGAATATGTGCTACACCCTTGACCAAGTAATGCAAATTCGGCATTGCAGTCAATTTAGGACATTGTAGAACTTCTTTGACTTTAAAAACGTTAATGCCATAACGTTGGCGTCCGTTAAGACGGAAAGTTAGTATTTCTAGTCGGTTTTGGCCGACAAGTTGCGTACGCTGATTCACAGAATCAAGAATACCCGTCATAAGCACATCTCCATCTCAAACTTATGTTCTTGAAAAATGATAGTCTACTACAAGCTATGAAGAAACGAGAGACACGAACAATGCATCCGAAGATCTGTTTACATCTACATTCCATATCTAAGTGTAGAGCTTTCTATAATATTTTTTTTAACTCTATCGGTTTTTTGTTAGCTTTCTTTAGTCTTTCTTTGTTTGCAGCTACGCCAGAACAAGTAAAAATGATTCAAAACGCAGCTGAAAATCATGTTTTAAGCAGCGTCGACGTGGCTGAAGGTGGCGAACTTGCAGTAAATGCAGCCAATATAGATGAGCGTATATTTGCCACCGATTGCCCAAATACTCTTTCTACTTCATCTTCCTCGAGTAACGCCTCGGCCAGCAACATTACAGTGCTTGTCGAATGCGAAGCAGACAACTGGAAAATCTATGTTCCCGTTCGCTTAACCATGCGAGTTCCTATGGTTATCGCTGCTAATCATATTAGCAGAGGCCAAGTTTTAACAGAAAACGATATAACTATCAGTATGGTAGATCTGCTGCGCTTTAAACGGCAAGGTTTTTCCTCGCTAGATCGTGTGGTCGGAGCAAAAACCAAGAAAAACGTGAAGTTAGGTGATGTTATAGAACAAAATGATATCTGCGTCGTGTGCCGGAATGACAGCGTACTTATCCAAGCAAACGCCAGTGGTATGAACATTACTACTAAAGGAACAGCATTATCTGACGGAAGCTTCGGTGATCAGATAAAAGTGAAAAATGATAAATCTAACCGTATAATAGATGCGCAAGTCAGTGGTATTGGCGAAGTAACCGTTCAATTTTAATCAGTTAGAACAAAAAGCGTTAATTTCGTCACGAAGCCATAAAATTGCTAAAGTTATTGTTCTACATGTCGATATTGACAGTACAGATTCATATTTTAAAAAAGGCTCATTTATGGCAGGCATTGATAACATACGCTCAGGGCATTCGTTGAACACGACGAATAGAACCCCTGCTCGTTCTAATTCAGATGCATCTTCTTCAACTTCAAGTGCTACAACCCGTGCTGCTAAGCAAGATTCCGTTTCTCTTAGCCACCAAGGTAAAGCCATTGGCGAACTGCATAACGATATGACTACGACTCCAAGCTTCGACAGCGCGAAAGTTGCGGCGATCAAAGAAGCGATCGCAAACGGATCTTATGTTGTCGATTCAGAAAAACTGGCCGACAATATGATTAGATTTGAAAAAGAACTGGGTGGTTTTAGCTAATCCAGTCGGGTTTGAAGGCAAAGTAAGTTATGGCGGCACTAAAAGACCTCATCGAGTTCCAACTTAAAAACGCACAAGAGCTATCTGTGTTGTTGGAGAAAGAAAAAATCGCGATTACTTCACGAGTTTCCGCGGATATTGAAGCGCTCGCCAAACAAAAAACGACTTTGGTCACTCAGCTACAATCCACTGACAAAAGAATTTCTGCTCATCCTCATGTCTCGAGCCTGACTGAGGATGGCTATCTCAATGATTTAACCAACCAAATCCGTTCTATTATTCACGATTGCCAACAAGCAAACCTCATTAATGGTGAAGCACTGAATCGTGCTCAGCTTAGCTTTAACAAGCTCAATAATATGATGCAACAGAGTCTAGGCAAAGTCGGAATGACATACAGTGCAACGGGTAGAACTCAGTCTGTCTCCACATTAGGAACAAACTTGAAAGCCTAAATAGATTGAAACTATCTCAGAGAGAAAACAGAAAAGCGGCAATAATTGCCGCTTTTTTACATGCTGAATTTAATTATCTGGAGAGTGATAGTTAAACCAAATACTGTTAAAACAGAGTTTGCTGACGCTTTTCAGGAACCTGTTGAACTTCACCATAGTCACGGAGCATGTTCATCTTATTGATGTCTAGACGCAATTCCGTTACATAGCTGTCACCCACTTTATAGCTGCGAACGACTTCTGCACCACGGATAACACCATCAACTTCGCCACTTGTACGCTCAGTACCAAGACGCTGATCGCTCAACTCAGCACGTCCGCTGACACGCATACCATACACTTGCTCTGCTAACTCGCGATAAGCATCAATCTTAGAAGCTCGCATTGCGCGCACACGCTTCTCTTCATCATCTCTGCCTTTTTGTTCGCTGATACTGGCATAACCAACTGCTGTTAACCAATCATTCGCTCGAATCGTTTGAAGAGGTTGACACCCCATCATCACAAACGCTGTCACTAGGACTAATAACCATTGTTTCATCATCAACTCCTATGGACGCAGAATAACTGTATACGGCTGTTTCATCGTTGGATCTGAACGAATGAGAACACCATCTTGAGTTCGCATACTATTCAAGGTATCTAAATCTCTACCGATTCGATCAGCTGGTAAGAAACCTTGGGCTGTGGCAACAACAATGCGTGACTGCAAACCAACTACACGAGCGTTAACAAGTACACCACCGTCTTGGCGAAGCATAGTTCCGGTAAGCACGTATTGAATTTCTTGCTCTTGAGCTAAATCTTTCCAATCGCGACTAAAAGCGAAATCACCTTCTTGAGTAACTTGAATAGTCCCCGTCGTTTTGTAGTCTACGACTTTAAAACCACGGCGTTGGAATTGATAAATAAAACCTTCAGATACCGAATTACCTAACCAGTTTGTAGTGTCCATATTTTGTAGGTCAACAAACGAAGTAACAGCAATAGAATTACGAGAAGTAATACTGGTGTTCGATACCATTAAATCTTCAGTCATACTCTCTACGAAGAAATCCAATGTGTGTCTTGGACTCTCCATCAACATAAATTGTGAACCAGAGTACGGCTCTTTTCCGTTATAAATCGGGGCATAAGCACAAGCAGTTAAAAAAACTGCTGGTACTAAAGGAAGCCATTTTTTCATTCTCTTCATCTCCAGATATACTAAGGCATCGGTTCCATTTTCACTCTCACTGATGAAACTGGAACACTCTTTGCTTTTCTAAATTCGTCTACTATTCAGAAACGCGATACCTACATCAGCTACGAATTACAAAGCAAAATTTATACCTGACTGGTAATTTATAATGAAAAAAATTATTTATCCTTTAATTTCAATGCTTTTAACAACAATGACCATACCTAAAGCTTATGCTGAATGGTATGAAGTGACAGGTACTGCCGCTATTGTTTCGACAGAAAGTGCCGCCCGACTACACGCATTGGAAAACGCCATTTATAAGGCGGTAAAATTTGCCGGGGCAGATATTGGTAGTATCAGCAATCTAATGCCTCTACTAGAATCTGAACGTACTGAATACCAGTTTTCAAACCACGAGGTACGTTACGTCCTAGTGGAAGAAACCGTTTCTAGAAATGACGCCATTAGCATAAGAGCGAGAATTGACATCTATCCATCGGCAACAGGTTGCCAGCAACACCAGTATAAGAAGACCTTCTTGGTCGGCAATATCGATTTGGCATCTCCACAGCAAGCCGTTATGGGTCAAATTTACAGCTTAGGAGATGATTTTGCCGAAGTGGTAAACCGTCAAATTGGTCAAGAGTCCGGAAGCTTTGTGTCTGTTGGTACCACTAACTATGACATTAACGCTCGTAATCCGGAACGCATTAAAATGATCGCTCAAGATACAGGAGCACAATACATCATAGGTGGTGTGATTACAGACTTGACAGCAACCATCGACCAAAAGCTTCTACAAGACGATGTAATCAACCGTCAATTCGCTCTGGAAATGAAAGTGTTTGATGGCAAAACTGGCATTGAAATATTCAAACACAACTATCGTGAAGTCGCTCGCTGGCCTTTTGCAAAAACTAGCCAAATAGATACTCGCAGCGCGCGTTTTTGGGCTTCAACATATGGCGATATGTTACTAAGAGTCAGCCGCAATATTATGTTGGATCTGGAATCAGAGATTTCCTGCAAAATTACGCTTCCAGAAGTAGTCGCAAAATTTGGCAACACCATAACCATGGATCTAGGCCGTATTCATGGAGTTCAAGAAGGCGACAAACTTCAGCTTTGGCATACAGGGGCATTCATTGACCAGAAAGGTTTGCCACGTAACAAAGTTACACAGAGCGACATCACTCTAACTGTGTCTCGTGTTTACGAGAACGATGCAGAACTTGTAATTGACCAACCAGAACTGCTTTCAAGTGTGCAAATTGGCGACGTTATGCACAAACAGTATTAAAAGTATTTTTCAGATGTTAACTTATTCAAATAATTGAGTAATATAAGAGCCCTGCTCCCGTGGCACAGCTGGATAGCGCGGCCCCCTCCTAAGGGGCAGGTCTCAGGTTCGAATCCTGTCGGGAGCGCCAAATAAAACAACGCCTTAGCTAAAATTCAAGCTAAGGCGTTTTTGTTTATGTCCACATATTAACCACACCTACGAACTGACCACACCCTCTAATCCTGTATGCGGTTTCAGCTTAATTACTTCACTGCACACAAACTAGTTCAGCTCCATGAATAAATGCGCAAGTGTCAGTAAATTCACTCTACTGACATCTTAAGGTAATTATTCGTCAAACGATAGAATACGCTCACTTGGCACTTGATTGACGTCAAGATGCCGTTAAGCTAAATCAGTTCGCGATGTTTAGGAAGATTGGTAAGGTTTGTTTATAAGAAGTACTTTTCTATAAATTCATTTATTGGCATAGGCTTATCAAAGTAAAAACCCTGATACCGACCTATTTCGCGCTCATGTAAGTAATTGAACTGCTCTTGGTTTTCAACACCTTCAGCTAGTAATTCTGTATCTGTTGTCCGTGCCAAATTGATAATCGCATCAAGCACTTGGGTATTGTCTCCATTCGATATTGTATTGATGAAGGTACGATCGATTTTGATGATATCTATTCTGGTATTTATCAAATACTTCATCGAGCAATGACCGATACCAAAATCATCAAGTGCAATTACAACGTTTCTGTCTTTTAGCCTCTTGATGTACGAGGTAAATACTTCATTTTCAAACTCATGACGTTCAGTAATTTCTAAAGCTATTTTAACCGGATTTGGAAACAACTCGTTCTGGAGTTTTACTACATCCTCATACAAACAATTTGAATCAAACTGGATTGCGCAGACATTGAACCCAAGATGAAAGTCATTGTGTCTTAGGTATTCGATATTACGTAAATGCTGTGAACACTTGTTCATTAGGATTCTAGTAATGTCTTTAATCTTTCCATTGGCTTCAACTTCATCGATGAATTCAATTGGTGGAATTACTCCCTTGCTCGGATGAATCCAACGAACGAGCACCTCTGCCCCAGTCAATGTGCCGTTTATGTCAAACACGGGTTGGAGAAATGGATGAAACTGAGATCGCTTGATGGCTTTTTCAATATCCCAGTAGCTTGACTTAAACCTATCGAAAACTGGTGAACTTCTATTAACTACAACCAAATAAGCTACAGTCCAAAATACGATGATGAAGCCATGGTTCATGAAGAAGTAAGCCAAGAATGAGTATAACTTCAGATTAAAATCGACTGAGTATAAATCACCTGTTGGCAAAAGATTGCTTCGACCAACTGCTCCTCCTTTGTATAACGATGCATTTTCAAGTTTGATAAACACATCGTACTCAGAGTAATCATCCATCAACTCAGTTAATGCCTCTGGATAAAAAGCAAAATAAGTAGCGTAGGTTGGTGTATAAGAAATCTTGAGTAAGATAGCTCCGGCATCTTTTGGCACCAGATAACCAGTATAGGGAGCTCTCGGAAGGTAAAATAATCTGATTCTACCGGATACTTCTGTTTGAGTGGGGACCTCTATTCCGTTTAGGGATACTACGGAAGAACAGCTAATTGCATTCTTATCAGTAACACCGATACTTCTAATATCCCTATTGAATAGCAACAGCTCTGTATTCTTCTGCAAAAAAGCAGCGCAGTCTTGCAATGGGATGTCTTGACTGATTTTTTCTTGATAGTACTTAATATTTTCGTCGACGATACTTCGTAGCTCAGTAGACACTTTTCCAGCGACTTCTTGAGAATCGAGGTAGTACTTTGCAAATGACAAGAGCGTTATTAAAGACAAGCCTGCAATGTAAATGTAGTTCTTTGTTGATCTCTTAAGCTTCATCTTAACTCTCAATCTGCCTTCAAATTACTAAAAGCAATTAACTCAAAAAAGGCAGGCTCATCCATAAGTACAATCCTACTTCCTTAATTAGAATCCCGTAATGTATTTGGAAACAAGTCACACTTTTCCTGTGCAACAAAAGTACGGAACACAAAATTCGCGTGATTTTTAATCAACGCACCAATGTAATGCAAGCAATAATTCTCATTTTTGATAAAAACATGAACTAAGTATAATTATGCTAAGAATACTACTGACAATTGGATCAATAACACATTAATCAGCATCGTTTGTTAACAGATTGGAAAAAGATTTAGTTAAATGTGATTGAACACATTTGCTAAGCCTTTCTTTTACATCCGGCTTTGGGTGTGTTTCTGGTTGTATTTAAAATATGATGAGTTAGTAAAAAGCGAACAAGCCAACCAAAGGAAATAAGAGAATGAAAACGGATGAGCAAGAACAGCTCCAAGTGGTACTCAGTGGTTTAAGTATCTCTATCAGACCTATCTCACCCGAAGACAATCATCAAATAGCAGAAGTGATACGCAATAGTTTTATCGATAATAAAATCGATCACCTAGAAGGCGTAAGCTTACACGATCCTACGTTGTCGAATCTCAGCAGTGCATATACCGCTGAAAAATCGGGTTATTGGGTTGCAACTCTAAATGGAAAAGTTGTTGGTGGCGTGGGCATCGCTCAATTACTAGGTGCTGATGAAGAATACAGTGAAATGCAGAAACTGTATTTGGACAAATCCGTACTTGGTATAGGACTAGGCAGATATCTCATCGATTTATCTATTCAAAAAGCAAGGGCATTTGGATACAAATACTGCTATTTGGAAACCCTTGAAGAATTAAGCTCAGCGGTATCTCTGTACGAACAATTTGGGTTCGAACATATTGAGGGAAGCATTGGCAATACTGGTCACGGCAGCTGTGAAATTTGTATGCTTAAAACATTATGATTCCGATAAACAAAGACTCGCACTTTATAGCGAGTCTTTGTTATTTCTATCTTCAAACAGTTTATCAACCTACCTGAAGTTGCAGCTTAATGCGTTGATATTATTGGCGCTCAAATGTGCCTCACAAGCATTTTCACTCGCCTGCCCAACCAAAGAGACATTCTGGTTGGAAACTGTTTGGATATGGTGAACGTTTTGGCTTATTTCTGAAGTGACCGCACTTTGTTCTTCCATTGCTGTCGCAATCTGAATCGATTTGTCTTCAAGCAACGACATCATTTCAATCACGCTGGACATAATGTCCTGAACACTATGAGCCTCGCTGTTACAGCTTTGCGATTTATCCTGATTCGTCATCATCGATTTCTGCCAAGCTTGCATGGAATTTTGAAGATTGGTGACAGAGCTTTGAATATTCTGGGTAGCAAGTTGCGTCCTGCCTGCTAAGGTTCGAACTTCATCGGCTACGACGGCAAAGCCTCGACCTTGTTCACCAGCCCTTGCAGCTTCAATGGCAGCATTCAAAGCCAGCAAGTTAGTCTGGTCTGCAATTCCCTGAATTTCTGCCATAACTCCGGAGATCTTATTGGTATCCTCCACCAGTTGAAGCAAACTCTGAGCCGCTGCACCAATATCATCGGACAATTCATTTAAGTTTTTGCCATTGCGAGAAAGCGTTTCAGCAGCATTGCTGCACTTAGTTTTAACTTCTCTGACGAATTCACGTGTATCTAAAGTGGCATTATTTACTTCTTGGATTGACGCGTTCATTTGCGTTGCCGCAGTTGAAAGCTGCTCCAATAACTCGCTCTCGGCTTGTAAACTTTTAAGAGAAGACTCACTGCTAGATTTGAGCTGTTGAGAAATACAAACTAATGCTCTTCCTGAGTCTGAGCTTCTGCCCAGTATGGTTCTGATTTTTGCCAACTGGATATCCACGTTGTAGGCAACTTTACCACTCAGCCCTGTTCCACAAAAAACGACACGAGAAGGACTGTTTGCCGTATCCGACTGCTTTTGAATCAAAGCGGGCAATTTGAATATCTCATCAAAAAACAAACCGCTAAAAATGGCTAGGGAAATAAGAACTAAAGCAAACATGGTCATTCCAGCTAGCCAGTAAGCTGAGCCCAGTAAAGCGAAAGAGACTAATCCAGCAACCATTCTCTGAAATTGGACATGTTCGGTTAGTGGGAAAGGCTTCTTCCCTTGATTTATTCGTTGATACAGCCTTTCTGCGGAAGCGATATCTTTTCGAGAGGGACAATGACGTACTGATTGATAACCAATAATTTTGTCTTTGTCATAGATAGGTGTAACGAAGGCATCTACCCAATAATAATCACCATTCTTACAGCGATTTTTTACCATCCCTCGCCAGCTATTACCTTTCTTAAGTTGTCCCCACATATCTGCGAAAGCCGCTTTAGGCATATCTGGATGACGAACAATGTTATGAGGTTTACCAATCAGTTCCTGTGCGGTAAAGCCTGCCACTCGGCAAAACTCGTCGTTTGCATAGGTGATAATACTGTTGGTATCTGTTGTCGAGACCAAGAACTCCGATTGGGAGAAGGTCACTTCCTTTCCGTTGTGAGTAGACATAGCCAAATAGCGTCCTTAAAAACTCATTATTATTATTAATTTAGACATCTCAAATTATGCTTATCTTGCGCTAGAGCTCATTAAATAAGGGCTCATGACAAGACACACAATATTAACAATATAGTTACAAGGAGGCATTCAGTATGGGAGATATAGAAAAATGTGACATATGTTAACCTTGATGAATGCCTGTTACATTACCTACATTTATAAAGATCAAACATTGTTCAGTTTGTTCATTTTTACTTCTATGCAAACTCATCCTAGATAAACGTAAAAAGTTTATCTCGCAAAATCCTGACTCAATTTTGATATAAAAAATTAACATTCAACTAGACTGTTTATTCTCGTTATTCGGGATTTCATCTAAAATTATTACTAACAAAAATATTGATAAACCCAAACTTCTTGACGCGATTCAGTACGAAGTAAAGTGATGTTTAAAAAGTGCTCTGTACTGCTGATAAACAAAGAACCAGATTCACTTAACGCGAATCAAGTTGTACGGGAAGTAGCTTGCCTATGAACAAAAGTAACCTTGAAACCAATACTGGTCATCGATTTATCTCCAAAGCTAAAACAGCTTATAAGATTCATATTCATACTCCCGATGACAGCGTGCTGCATAGATCGGTTGGTTACATACGTCTAGGTGAAACAAAAGGTCTGAAAAAAGCAATCAAGCTAAGAAATGAGCTTGGAAGAGAGATGTGGGGCAAGCATTGGCGACGTATTTTAAAAGACCCGTTCTTGATGACACGCCTACCTCACAGCCTAGAACCGAAGATCATCTATAAGCCTCGCCCAACGAGTGATAATCCAGAAAGCCGCGACGCATGCTATATAGCAGCTTGGCGAAACTACGATACCAAAGGTAAATGCACATTTAAGAGTGTGGTTTGCTCGATCAACAAACACGGAAAACTTGCAGCCTATACGAAAACAAAGAAAGCGCTGTTAGAAGCACATAAAGACTGTTTAGACATTCTTATCTATATGGGACGTCTAAGCAGTATTGACTTGAAATAGCTTCATTTCCTAGCCCATTTACTCTGTTGTTTCAGAAAACAAAAAAGCTGTGGTTGTTACACCACAGCTTTTTTCATTCTTGCCTAAACAACAATGATTTCTTATTGCGCGTTTGCTTCGCGCTCTTCGATAAATGCTAGTGCCATCTTGATACGTGCAACTACACGCTCTTGACCAATGAGTTGCATTACTGCGTCAACTGAAGGAGATTGACCGCCACCAGTTACAGCTACACGTAGCGGCATACCGATTTTGCCCATACCGATTTCAAGTTCTGTACAAACTTGTTCGATTACTTGGTGCAGAGATTCAGTCGTCCACTCAGTTAGAGCTTCAAGTTTGCTTAACGCAAGAGCTAGAGGCTCTTTTGCTACGCCACGTAGGTGCTTCTTAGCTGCGCCTTCTTCAAACTCAGAGAAATCCTCGTAGAAGTAACGAGATTGCTGTGCAAGCTCAACAAGAGTGTTGCAACGTTCGCCAACAAGAGAAACGATTTGTGCTAGTGCAGGACCGTTGTCTTTGTTGATACCTTGGTTATCAAAGTGCCACTCTAGGTGCTTCGCTACATATTCTGGCTCAGAAGATTTGATGTAGTGGTTGTTCAACCAAAGCAGTTTATCAGTATTAAATGCTGATGCTGATTTTGAAATCGCATTCAGGCTGAACAGATTGATCATCTCTTCTTGCGTGAAGATCTCTTGGTCACCATGACCCCAACCTAGACGCACAAGGTAGTTGATCAGAGCTTCAGGTAGGTAACCCTCATCGCGGTATTGCATTACAGAAACAGCACCGTGACGTTTAGACAACTTAGCACCGTCGTCACCTAAGATCATTGCACAGTGTGCAAAGGTAGGAACTTTCGCGCCAATTGCTTCGTAAATGTTAATTTGACGAGGCGTGTTGTTGATGTGGTCTTCGCCACGAATAACATGCGTAATACCCATGTCGATATCATCAACCACAACACAGAAGTTGTAAGTTGGAGAACCGTCTGTACGGCGGATGATTAAATCGTCCAGTTGGTCATTGCGAATTTCAATGCGACCACGAATTTGGTCATCAAATACTACGCTACCGCCTTTAGGGTTACGGAAACGAATAACGCAAGGGTCGCCCTTTTTTGCAGCGTCATTCACCGCTTTAATTTTTGGATGGTTAGCGTCGTAACGTGCCATCTCTTTGTTTGCTTCTTGCTCAGCACGAACTTCATCTAAAAGCTCTTTAGATGCATAACATTTGTATGCTTTGTCTTGTGCTAGAAGCTGATCAACAACTTCGTTGTAACGATCAAAACGTTTAGTTTGGTAGTAAGGACCTTCATCCCACGCCAAACCTAGCCAAGTCATACCTTCAAGAATCGCATCTACTGCAGCTTGAGTAGAACGTTCAAGGTCAGTGTCTTCAATACGTAGAACAAATTCACCGCCTTGGCTTTTTGCATATAACCAAGAGTAAAGTGCTGTACGTGCACCACCAACGTGAAGATAGCCCGTAGGACTTGGGGCAAAACGAGTTTTAACCGTCATTTGACTTCCTTAGATATAAAAACAACAGCGGCACATGAAGCCACTGCGACTGAAAGGATAAAATTTGGCGCCATTTTACCATTGATGACTAATTCCACAATGGAAGATTAAATCATATTCCATCACACCACTTGACCTTACCTTTAGGTCAAGGTTTATGCTTTCATTATTGTCAAATGGAGGAATTTGAAATGGGTCATTACGCACTGCCTTTATCGGGTTTGAATTGCATGGGCTGCGCACGCAAAGTTGAGCGCCAGCTCAATTCGGATTTCACGGTTGAAATTCAGTCCCTTTCTCCGACTTTTATCGAATTAGAGGTCAACTCACCGCTCGAACAAGTCATCGACAGCATTGAATCATTAGGCTATCACGCGGGCAACTCTCTGCAATTTAGTCTGCAAGGATTAAACTGCGGCAATTGCATCAACAAGCTTACCAAGCATTTGCAAAGCTTTGACGACATAGCGCGCTTGGAGATTTCCAAACAATCACTGTCACTGATTACTGCAAGTTCTGACACTGACATTATCGATCGCGTATCTCAGGTTGGGTTTAAAGCAACCCTTATCACCCCTTCCATTGAAGTAGAAGAAAAGAGTGAAGTGATTACTTCAAATACGACTGATAAAGAGCAAATAACAGAATCAAAATCCGCACCCATTGAACCAATTTCCGTGGAGACATCGCCTTTAGAGACACCTCGTATAGATATAGCGCAAAGCAAAGCCGACGATTTAGTGAATACTCACTTACTGATCAAAGGGATGACTTGTGCCAGTTGTGTTTCCTCTGTAGAAAAATCACTACTCTCGGTATCTGGCGTAGAGAAAGCGCAAGTTAATCTGGCAGAACAAACCGCCTTAGTGATTTCCAATCAAGATGTCACTTCCGCATTAGTCGCCGCAGTTAAACAAGCGGGTTATCAGGCTGAGTGGGTAGATGATCCAGCGGAGCAACAGAAGAAACAACAACAGCATTTAGAGCTTATTCAGAACGAACATAAGCGAAATTCCACTCTGGGTTTAGTCTTAGGTATACCTTTGATGGCTTGGGGTGTATTCGGTGGCAACATGATGATCCAAACTACTAGCGACCAAATGGCTTGGGGCGTCGTTGGATTATTGTGTTTCCTACTCTTAGCAACCGCTGGCAAAGGCTTTTTTACCACCGCATGGCAAGCACTGACACACCGCAGAGCAACGATGGATACCTTAGTTGCACTTGGCACAGGGGCAGCGTGGTTCTACTCGATGTTGGTTGTAATTGCGCCAAACTGGTTCCCTGATAGCGCGCGCCATGTCTACTTTGAAGCCACAGCGATGATCATTGGCTTAATCTCTTTGGGTCATTACATAGAAGCCAAAGCCAAAGCGAGAACAACTCAATCTCTTCAATCTTTGATCAATTTGCAGCCACAACAAGCAACCTTAGTCATAACCAGTAATGGTGAAACAACAGAGCAAACCATCGCTATCGCTGACATCAAACAAGGTATGACGTTACGAGTAAAACCCGGCGAGCAGTCTCCGGTAGATGGTATCGTCATTGAAGGCAGCTCGTACGTTGATGAGTCAATGCTTACTGGTGAACCGATCCCGGTTTACAAATCAGTTTCAAGCCAAGTGTCTGCGGGGACAATTAATCAGGATGGTAGCTTATTGATACAAGCAACCGGCATCGGCTCGCAAACTATGCTCTCTCGCATAATCAAAATGGTGCGTCAGGCGCAAAGCAGTAAACCAGCTATAGCCAAAATGGCAGACCAAATATCAGCTGTTTTTGTACCTACTGTTGTATTGATAGCTATTTTTTCAGCGTTAATCTGGTACTGGTTTGGTCCTGAACCAAAAGCCAGTTATATGCTGGTGATTGCCACCACAGTACTCATCATTGCCTGTCCTTGCGCACTTGGTTTAGCAACGCCATTATCAGTCACTGTTGGTGTGGGTAAAGCTGCAGAAATGGGGATATTAATTCGAGATGCCAATGTTCTTCAGTCTGCGAGTAAAATCGATACAGTGGTGTTTGATAAAACAGGTACGCTCACACAAGGTAAGCCCAGTGTTCAACAACTCATCACTTTTAATTCAGAGCCACAAAAAGTATTAGCTTTGGCGTATGCGTTGGAATTGCACTCCGAGCACCCACTAGCCAAAGCGGTTTGCCTCTATGCCAAAGAGAAGCAAATTGCTCCGGCAACCATCACCGACTTTGTTAATTTGCGCGGGCAAGGCATTCAAGCAGAACATCAGGGGCAAACGGTACAAATTGGCTCCATCGGTTATTTCCAATCTTTAGCTATCGATTTAAACGAAGCAGAGCCGACTCTAGAGGACTTTTCAACCAACGCTTGGACACCGGTCGCTATTGCCCTCGACAAACAGCTTATCGGTCTGATTGCGATTGCCGACCCAGTAAAAGAAAGTGCTACGCAAGCTATCCAAGCGCTTAATGAAATGGGGATTCATACTGTTATGCTCACGGGCGATAACCAAAGTGTTGCCAACTCAATTGCAAGCAAGCTCGGTATAAGTCAAGTCATCGCACAGGTACTTCCAGATCAGAAAGCGCAACATATTGAAGAGTTACAGCAACAAAACAGAGTTGTAGCCATGGTCGGTGATGGTATTAACGACGCACCAGCGCTTGCTCAAGCAGATATTGGTATTGCAATGGGAAGCGGCAGTGATGTTGCCATTGAGAGTGCGCAAATGACACTGCTCAACTCGTCACCACTATCGGTTGTCAGTGCTATCGAATTGTCACAAGCGACAATTAAGAACATGAAGCAAAACCTGTTTGGTGCGTTCATTTACAACACCTTTGGTATACCAATCGCCGCAGGTGTGCTCTATCCGGCATTCGGATTCTTGCTTAGCCCAGTAGTAGCCGGGGCAGCAATGGCATTGTCATCCATTACCGTTGTGAGTAATGCGAACAGATTAAGACTGGTAAAAACACGCTTTCACCAATCAAAATAGGGCAATGTAACGAAAGGCAACCAGCGATAGTCTTGAGTATTAATTGAAGCGTAACCATAGCAATTGAGCTAATCTGTTCTAAAGTAAGGTTTTTGTCCTTTAGAACAGATTTAGAATTAGAAAAGGATTACAGCATGTCTGTTATTACTCGTGCTCTCCGCTGGCTGCTGCCTTTTGTGATCTTCTCTGCTCATGCAGAGCCTCTATATTGGGATGCAACAAACGGCAAAATCAACCTAACGATTATTGGCTCAGTCCACGTTGGCGAGCCTTCCATGTTTCCCTTACCGGATGACATCTATAAAGCACTAAGTAAAAGTGATGGACTTATCGTCGAGTCTGATACCACTAATCAACAGAACATTGTCTATCCGCCATCATCTAAGCAAGCCGCTCAAGTACTGGATCAGGAACAACTGTTCAATCTTGACAAAATCGTCAATGAGTTCGGGCTTAATACTCAGCAAATTCATCAGCTTCCTCCTTGGAGTGCTGCGTTATCACTCCAGTTCTTACAATTACAAAAGCTCGGCTATGAAACAAAAGATGGCGTTGATCTCCATCTAATGCAAAAAGCGGCAGAAACCAAAGTTCCATTAGTGCCTTTAGAAACCATGCAGTTTCAAATTGATCTACTCACCCACCAACCAGAAGACGGCAAAGAACTCTTAGTGAGTATCATTGACGAATGGGAAAGTAACGAAGCGATGACGCACTGCATGATCGAGAGTTGGAAAGCAGGAGATAAACAAAACCTCGAAAAAATGATGCACCTTACCGAGATGTCGCCAGAAATGGAGCAAGCATTTGTCATAAAGCGCAATCAGGATTGGGCGAACAAGCTAAGTTCTGGGAAATTCTTACCGACACAACAAGGTCAGTACGTCATGATCGTCGGTGCTTTACATCTAATCGGTGAACATAACTTTATTGAAATGCTTGAGAAGAAAGGCTTCAAAGTTTCACAACAAAACCGAAGTAAAAAAGCAAACTGCGAGTTTTTTTAAGCTCGCTCTGTTCGAGTACATAAACCACTTGAACCGAAAAGGCTTTAGTCTTTTGACTAGAGCCTTTTCTAAATATGACCGGTGAAGAGTCAGATACTGAACGTCAGGCGAACCCCGCTCCTTTCGAATCCTTAAAATAAGCCGAAACGAAAAAGGCTCCAGTCTTTCGACTAGAGCCTTTTCTAAATATGACCGGTGAAGAGCCAGATCCTGAAAGTCAGGCGAACCCCACTCCGTTCGAATCCTTAAAATAAGCTGAAACGAAAAAGGCTCTAGTCTTTTGACTAGAGCCTTTTTCTAAATATGGTCGGTGAAGAGGGATTCGAACCCCCGACCCTCTGGTCCCAAACCAGATGCGCTACCAAGCTGCGCTATTCACCGAGAACGCTGCGTATATTACGGATTATGAATAGTTACGCAAGTCATTTAGTTAAGTTTTTCGCAAAATCAGTTCGTTCGATTAAAAACCCACCAACCAGCAATAAAATGTGACCAAATACACACACAAAGAAACATTCATACAACCTATCAATCACAATTGATCCAGATCAGTGTCGGTTTTGTATCCAGAATTTAACTTAAGAATCGTCTTCAAGCACTTTGAGAGGAAATACTATGGACTTATGGCTAGATCTCCTTTTCGGTAATGCAGTTGGGTTATCTTCAATGCTGGTAATTTTCGGCGCTATAGGACTGATGCTGTTTTATGGCAGCTATTTCGTCTACAAAGTATTGAACGACAAATCTCCTCACTAGATCGCTTAGCATCTATTTTTAAATAGAATCACGCTTTGCACCGGAGTTGATAGCTTGTCAGCTCCGGTTTTTTATTTCGTTTATCTCAATTTCATTCTTCATACTGAACAGGTTGCTTGAGCAGTCTCGATTGTTATACTTCTGACATTCCATGATTAATTCGAGATAGCACTATGTCTAACGATGACTTTGAGTCTCAAGATGATTTCGAACTATTTCATCAAATGATGGGCGACGTAAAACCCATCAAGCAAGATACAGCCGAGCTCAATAAATCTCATCAGGTAACTGATGCACAATTGGCTAAGCGCGAAGCGGCAATTAGCCATTCAGATAATGATCCTGACTACCTTTCAATAGATCATGCACCAATGCTTAAACCTGACGACCACGTTGAATTTAAGCGCGATGGCGTTCAGGACGGGGTATACAAAAAGATGCGCTTGGGTAAGTACCCTATTCAGGCTCGCCTTGATTTGCACAGAAAAACCCTCAAACAAGCGCGAGATGAAGTGGTCGCATTCGTCAATCAATGTATGCGAATGGATATTCGCACTGTAATCATTGTTCACGGTAAGGGAGAGCGATCTAATCCACCAGCACTGATGAAGAGCTTTGTCGCTCACTGGTTGACTCAGATGAAAGAAGTGCAGTGTATTCACAGCGCACAACGATTTCACGGTGGTACTGGCGCTTTGTATGTTCTATTTAAGAAAAGTGTTGAGAAGAAAAACGAAAACAGAGAGCGCCATCAGAAACGTCTTGGCTAACAAAAGATACCTGCTAGAATGCGCCCTCGCGAAATTTTGAACACTTTATTTATTTTGAAAGCACTCTCGATTTCGAAAACACTATTTATTTTGAAAACATTATTTATTTTGAAAAGATGGCTATCGTCGTTTTCAAAACAAAAGCCGTTGTGAAACGTTACAGGAGATAAACATGTCACAATCTGAAGGCAAACGCCTAAACAAGTACATCAGTGAAACAGGTTACTGTTCTCGTCGCGAAGCCGACAAGTTAATTGATCAAGGTCGAGTAACTATTAACGGTAAAGTTCCAGAAATGGGAACCAAAGTAAGCGATGATGATGACATTCTGATTGATGGTAAATCCCTTCGTAGCAAAGAAAAGCCTATCTATATTGCGCTTAACAAACCTACGGGTATCACTTGTACCACAGAGCGTGACATTCCAGGCAATATCGTAGATTTCATCGGTCATAAGAGTCGCATTTTCCCAATTGGACGCTTAGATAAACCTTCAGATGGTTTGATCTTCCTGACCAATGATGGCGATATCGTGAATAAAATTCTACGCGCAGGAAACAACCACGAGAAAGAGTACGTGGTTCGCGTTGATAAACCCATCACACCTGAATTCATCAAACAGATGTCCTCTGGGGTGAAAATTCTCGATACCGTAACCTTGCCTTGTAAAGTCGAAATGGAAACTAAGTTTTCCTTCCGTATTGTTTTGACTCAAGGATTAAACCGCCAAATTCGCCGCATGTGTGAAGCGCTTGGTTATGAAGTGTTTAAGTTGCGTCGTGTACGTATTATGAACATCTCTCTAGATGGTATTCCCAACGGTCAGTGGCGTTATTTAACCGATGCTGAAGTGGCAGACATTCTGGCGATGTGTGAAGAATCAACGGGTACTGAAGAAGCTTCTCGCGTTGACGCTAAAGGACACAATATCCGCAAGGCGACCGATGCTAAGTTGTTCGACAGCAGAGAAGAGAACCGCGATTCAAAAGCGCGTAGAAACCAAAAGTCGAGTTCGTTTAAAGATAAGACATACCAAGGTCACAATGCCGATACCTTCCGTCACGCTCCTAACTCAAAGAAAGGAAAAGCGAGAAGTGAAAGCCAAGGCAACGGGTCATCAGCGAGCTCTACAAAAGGAAATACTTCTAAAGGAAAGCCTTATCAAGGTAAGCCAAACTCGATAAAACCGAATCAGCAAAATGCAAAAGGCAGCAATAAGCCATCTAACGCGCCTCGAGTAGGCGGCACATTGAGCTTGAAAAAATAGAATATAGAAATAAGAAAATATAGAAATAAGAAGGGGAGCAAATGCTCCCCTTCTTATTTCTTACCAAGTAGCGATTACTTAGTACCGAAGATTTTATCGCCAGCGTCACCAAGACCTGGAACGATGTAACCTTTGTCATTCAATTTTTCATCAATAGCAGCAGTATAAAGCTCAACATCTGGGTGAGCTTTTTCTAGTGCAGCAATACCTTCTGGTGCAGATACAAGAACCAATACTTTGATTTGGTTACAGCCTTTCTCTTTCAGCAGATCGATAGTTGCGATCATAGAGCCGCCAGTTGCCAACATAGGGTCAACAACCAGTGCAATGCGCTCTTCAATGTTTGAAGCAAGTTTGTTGAAATATGGTACTGGCTCTAGAGTTTCTTCATCGCGGTAAATTCCGACTACGCTGATACGAGCGCTAGGAATATGCTCTAGCACACCATCCATCATGCCTAAGCCAGCACGTAGGATTGGAACTACAGTTACCTTTTTACCTTTAATTTGGTCAACTTCAACAGGACCATTCCATCCATTAATGGTTACTTTCTCAGTTTCAAAGTCTGCAGTTGCTTCATAAGTCAGTAGGCTACCTACTTCTGTTGCTAACTCACGAAAGCGCTTAGTACTGATGTCACCTTCTCTCATCAAGCCAATTTTATGTTTAACAAGAGGGTGTTTAACTTCAACAACTTTCATTTCCATCTCCGGCACAATTTAAATAAACTTCGGGATTATACACCTATTCTTTCAACTTTACCGACCAAAAATCGCGATAAAAAACTGACGCAAACGTTTTCCTTTTTGTTTTAAGCCCTGTAGAATAGCGCCGTTTTCATATCCAACTAAACCGAGGAACTTCCCCGTGAGCGGTAACAAGACTTCACTTAGCTACAAAGATGCTGGCGTAGATATCGATGCAGGCAATGCACTTGTTGAACGAATTAAAGGTGCTGTAAAGCGTACTCGTCGCCCTGAGGTAATGGGTGGCATTGGTGGCTTCGGTGCGCTGTGCGAGCTACCAACTAAATACAAACAACCTGTACTTGTTTCTGGTACAGACGGTGTTGGTACTAAACTTCGTCTTGCTTTGGATATGAAAAAGCACGACACCATTGGTATCGACCTAGTGGCAATGTGTGTAAACGATCTGATTGTACAAGGCGCTGAGCCTTTATTTTTCCTAGATTACTACGCAACTGGCAAACTAGACGTTGATACAGCAGCAGACGTTGTTTCAGGTATTGCAGATGGCTGCGTGCAAGCTGGCTGTGCTCTAATCGGTGGTGAAACTGCTGAAATGCCGGGAATGTATGAAGGCGAAGACTACGACGTAGCAGGCTTCTGTGTTGGTGTGGTCGAGAAAGAAGACATCATCGACGGCTCTAAAGTTGCTGTTGGCGACGCGTTAATCGCTGTTGGCTCTAGCGGTCCACACTCAAACGGTTACTCTCTAGTTCGTAAGATTCTAGAAGTTTCTGGTGCAGATAAGAATGCACTTCTTGAAGGTAAAACAATCGGTGAACACCTTCTTGAACCAACTAAGATTTACATCAAATCAGGTCTAAAACTGATTGCAGAACATAATATCCATGCGATTTCTCATATCACTGGTGGCGGCTTCTGGGAAAACATCCCTCGCGTACTTCCAGAAGGTACTAAAGCCGTTATCGATGGTAAGAGCTGGGAATGGCCAGTGATCTTCAAATGGCTACAAGAGCAAGGCAACGTTGATACCCATGAAATGTACCGTACGTTCAACTGTGGTGTAGGTTTGATCATTGCCCTACCACAAGACCAAGCTGAAGCCGCTGTTAACCTGCTGAAAGCAGAAGGCGAGAATGCATGGATCATTGGTGAAATCGCAGCAGCTCAAGCTGGTGAAGAGCAAGTAGAGATCAATTAATCCATGAAGAGTATTGTTGTTTTAATTTCAGGAAATGGTACCAATTTACAAGCGATCATCGATGCTTGTGAGTCAAGCATTCATGAAGGCAGAGTAACGGCTGTTTTTTCGAATAAAGCAACTGCTTATGGCTTAGAGCGAGCTAAAAAAGCAGGTGCAGCGGCAGTATTTGTCGATCCTAAAGAGTATGAGACTCGTGATGCTTACGACCATGCCCTAATGGAACAAATCGATGAATATAAACCCGACCTAGTTATTTTAGCTGGCTATATGCGTATCCTGAGTAGTGAGTTTGTACGTCACTACTTAGGACGTATGATCAACATTCACCCATCACTACTGCCTAAGTATCCGGGTCTGAATACCTACCAACGAGCTATCCATGCTGGGGATGAAGAACACGGTACCAGTGTTCACTTCGTGACAGAGCAACTCGACGGTGGCCCTGTTATCCTTCAAGCAAAAGTGCCAATCTTTGATGAAGATACAGTAGAAACACTGACAGAGCGTGTACAAAACCAAGAGTACCGTATCTATCCTTTGGTGACTCAGTGGTTCGTTGAAGGCAGACTTGAAATGAGCGAAGGCAAAGCGTTCCTTGATGGCGAGCCTTTAGGTATGCACGGTTACGCAACTGAATAATGGCTAAAATGCTGTAGACGAAAAAGGGTTGATAGAACATCAACCCTTTTTTTATTCACTTGCCTTTTTATTCTTCGATACGGTGCTTCAACTGGTTACTCAAGAGGCTCAGATGGTGCTTGGTTTCCCGGTTTAGGTGCAGCAAAAGCAACATCAGTTAAATCTGCACTATTGCTCTCGAACAATTCGCCATAATGAAAAATATTGAACTCGCCGGGTTTCATTCTGTGCCACTGCTCATTACCCGTTAATGGTTGGGTCGCAATCACTGAAACCACATCATTCGGTGTCGTTTCTTCTTGGAAATTGATTTCAATATCTTCATCAAGTAATGCTGCGCGACCAAAAGGAGCGCGGCGAGTAATCCAGTAAAGATGATTGGTGCAGTAGGTCATCAGATACTCACCATCAGACAACAGCATATTGAAGACACCTTTCTCTCGCAGTTCGTCACAGCGTAAAGAGAGGTAACGAAACACGGCCTGCATATCTTTAGGTGGTTCTGGATAGCGGTTTTCTAGCTTATCAAGTAGCCAACAAAAAGCCGCTTCACTGTCTGTTTGGCCTACCGGTCGATGACGACCAGTCGGTAAATCTTGATAATCGGTCAGCTGACCATTATGAGCAAACGTCCAATAACGTCCCCATAATTCCCGTGTAAATGGATGTGTGTTCTCTAAATTCACACCACCTCTATTCGCTTGGCGAATATGACTGATCACGGCGCAGCTTTTGATTGGGTATTCTTGAACTAACTGTGCAATCTTGGATTGGTAACTAGGATTTGGATCTTTAAATGTTCTAAAACCTTTACCTTCGTAAAAAGTGATTCCCCAACCATCTCTGTGTGGTCCTGTATTTCCACCACGTTGAATCAAGCCAGTAAAACTAAAACAAATATCAGTCGGGACATTAGCGCTCATTCCGAGCAATTCACACATTTTTACTTTCTCTCCTATTACCAGCTCAGAGTTTGCCACTAAATGATTGCCAGCAATTTAATGTTTCGAGCTGGTTTCATACTTATTTGCGTAAAGACCAGCTCGATTACGGCTTAACCAAAAAGGTTAACTACCTTTAATTATTCCATTTCTTTTTCAATAAGTTGAATCACGATATGGATAATCTTGATATGTACTTCTTGGATACGGTCTGCATAACCAAAGTGCGGTACGCGAATCTCAACATCTGCAACACCCGCCATTTTACCGCCATCTTTACCAGTAAGAGCGATAGTTTTCATGCCTTTAGCTTTTGCCGCTTCAATCGCTTTTAGGATGTTGCCTGAGTTACCAGAAGTTGATAAACCAAACAGCACATCACCTGCTGAACCTACCGCTTCAACATAGCGAGAAAAAACAAAATCATAACCAAAGTCGTTGCTCACACAAGACAAGTGGCTTGGGTCAGAAATTGCGATACCCGGATAACCAGGACGGTTTTCGCGATAGCGACCAGTTAGCTCTTCAGCAAAGTGCATAGCATCACAGTGTGAACCACCATTACCACAAGACAGAACTTTGCCGCCTTGTTTGAATGAATCAGCAATAACTTTCGCTGCCGCTTCAATTTGAGCAATGTTGTGGTCATCGCTTAAAAATTTGTTCAACACTTCAGCGGCTTCTGTTAGTTCACTTCTAATTAGATCCTGATACATAGTTATTCTCTTCTTAAATCTGCTTGCAGATGAACTCTCTTCATTGAGAGTTAGGACACTATTGAGTTTACCCAAACCTGAGATTCTGTCGATAGATAAGCCTTAATAATTGCACTCTGCCAACAATATTCCACTGTCAGGAATCTTATCAGAGCGCACATTTTAGACTATTCACTCTACTTGGATCACTTTTTGAACATTTATAGGTTTTACATTTTATTAATATTTCATTTACACTTTACTGGTTAGACCACTTTTCAAAACAGAAAATAAACAACTTCAGAAAGCTCACAAAAATGAATGCTGATAACTCAAATAAACACACAGCATGACTATAAGGACATTAACATGGACATCTTGCTCTCTACACTTGGGTTCTTCGCGGTACTAAGCGCTTGCTTGTATCACAGAACTTCGTTGTTCGTATCACTCGTTGCGCTAACCATCACCATGTTAGTGCTCTCATTGTTCGGTCCTGTGGGCATCATAGGCTGGAGTCTATATTTAGCAGCGATTGCACTTTTCACTGTTCCTTCGATTCGCCAATCAGTGATAAGCGGTAAAGCACTAAAAGTATTTAAGAAAGTACTTCCTGCTATGTCTCAAACAGAAAAAGAAGCACTGGATGCTGGTACGGTATGGTGGGAAGCTGAGCTGTTCAAAGGCAAACCAAACTGGCAACAACTGCACGACATCCCAGCACCACAACTGAGTGAAGAAGAACGTGCCTTCCTTGAAGGCCCAGTCAATAAAGTCTGTGCAATGGTCAATGACTATCAAGTGACCCACGAACTGGCGGATCTTCCTCCTGAGGTTTGGCAGTATCTGAAAGACAACAAATTCTTCGCCATGATTATCAAGAAAAAATACGGTGGCTTAGAGTTTTCGGCTTACGCACAATCTCTAGTATTACAAAAGCTAACAGGCGTATCTGGTGTGCTTTCTTCCACCGTAGGCGTGCCTAACTCATTAGGCCCAGGTGAACTGCTACAACACTACGGAACAAAAGAACAACAAGATTACTACTTACCTCGCCTAGCTCAAGGCAAAGAAATTCCATGTTTCGCGTTAACCAGCCCTGAAGCGGGTTCTGATGCAGGCTCAATTCCAGATTTTGGCGTTGTATGCAAAGGTGAATGGGAAGGTAAAGAAGTTCTGGGTATGAGACTGACTTGGAACAAACGTTACATTACGTTAGCACCTGTCGCTACCGTACTTGGCTTGGCGTTCAAACTTCAAGACCCTGAACACCTGCTGGGTGATAAAGAAGATATAGGCATCACTTGTGCACTAATCCCAACCAATCTAAAAGGTGTGGAAATTGGTAATCGCCACTTCCCATTGAATGTTCCGTTCCAAAATGGTCCAACTCGCGGTAATGATATTTTTGTTCCACTCGATTTCATCATTGGTGGACCAGACATGGCAGGCCAAGGTTGGAGAATGTTGGTTGAATGTCTATCGGTTGGTCGTGGTATTACGCTACCTTCAAATTCAACAGGCGGAACAAAAACCGCAGCATTGGCAACGGGTGCTTACGCTCGAATCCGTCGTCAATTTAAACAACCTATTGGTCAAATGGAAGGCATCGAAGAGCCATTAGCTCGTCTCGCTGGTAACTCTTATGTGATGGATGCCGCGAGCAATTTGACAGTGGCAGGTATCGATTTAGGAGAAAAACCTTCTGTTATCTCTGCGATTGTGAAATATCACTGTACTCACCGTGGCCAACGCTCAATCATTGATGCGATGGACATTGTTGGCGGCAAAGGTATCTGTTTAGGCCCTTCGAACTTCTTAGCAAGAGGTTACCAAGGCTCACCTATTGCAATTACCGTTGAAGGTGCAAATATTCTGACTCGTTCAATGATTATCTTTGGTCAGGGTGCAATTCGTTGCCATCCATACGTACTAAAAGAAATGGAAGCTGCACACTCTGAAAGCTCTAATGCTGTTGAACAGTTTGATAGTGCATTAGCTGGCCACGTAAGCTTTACCACCAGCAACTTGATTCGCAGTATTTGGTTAGGTTTAACGGATGGTTTAGGTTCTTATTCACCAACCAAAGACGCAACTCAGCGTTACTACCAACAACTCAACCGCTACAGTGCAAACCTAGCTCTGTTGGCAGACATTTCTATGGCTGTGTTAGGTGGGTCACTAAAACGTAAAGAGCGTTTATCTGCTCGTCTGGGTGATATTTTAAGCCAACTTTATATGAGCTCTGCGACGCTAAAACGTTTTGAGAATGACGATCGTCCAGTAGAGGATTTGCCACTGGTTCATTGGGGTCTACAAGACAGCTTAAAACAAACTGAAGTAGCCATTGATGAGTTCCTTGCAAACTTCCCGAATTCAGCCATCGCTAAAGTGTTAAGAGTTTTAATTCTACCTTTCGGCCGTGTTCGTAAAGGACCAAATGACAAATTGGATAGCAAACTGGCGCAAATTCTACAGACACCAAGTGCAACCCGCTCTCGCCTTGGTCGCTACCAGTACTTGGCACCTACAGCACATAACCCTGCAGGCAGGATAGAACTGGCATTGAGTGTGGTTCTTCAAGCAGAACCAATATTCAATAAAGTGTGTAAAGCACTTGATAAACGCTACCCATTCACTCAACTTGATAAGATTGCAGCAGAGGGATTAGCAAACAAGATCATTAATGAGCAAGAGGCTGAACTACTAATTGAAGCCGAAAGCCACCGTCTGTACACCATTAATGTCGATGACTTTACACCGTCAGAACTAGCAGCAAAGAAAACAAAAACAAAACTAGAACAAGTGGCTTAATCAACAGCCCAAACGTAAAAAAGGGAGGTTAACCTCCCTTTTCTTATGACTTCGATATCTGCCGTTACTATTTCTTTGGCATATTGAGCTGCATTTCAGGAAGCATTTCCTTGCGAGCTTTGAACTTACGCATAAAGAACCATCCTACCAGCGCAAGTATAATTACCACCACGTTACCGATAGAGATATAAATGATGTATTGCGTACGTCGCTCTTCTCTCACCTTCTGCAGCAGCTCTTCTTGAGCGATTTTACGACGTTGCTCAGCTTCAGCTTCTTGCATTAAACGAGCTTGCTCAAGATCGATCTCCTGAACCACACTGTATGTGCTTTCTTTTATTGGGAAATAAAGCGGACGTTTGGACGCAAGGTCGGTTGCATAAACGCCACCTTCCCAAGCGTAGTTTCCTAAATCGCCATCATAAGGAATGGTGAGTGTCATCTTTAACGATTCTGACTCTGCAACCCCTTCGACTTGGAACTGTTTCTTGTCCGGCATTTCGTGGCGAATATGCGCAGCAAGCGAGCCGGGCTCTATCATACCTTGCTCACCACTAATAACGACTTGATGCGGCTCATTTGCCACGCGAGACTGAATAAAGCTCGATGATAGAGGCGAAGGATAGACAAGAACTTCTTGCTCAAGAGCGCGTAAAAACACGCCATTTCCCGAAGTAATTCTGACCTTATACTTACCTGGTTCTGGAGTAATATTGAGCTTAACAGTAAAAACACCGTCGCCCGGTTTTTCATCCAACTCTCGACCATCATCGGCAAACTCACCAATAACAGTAGGTACTGGACGAGCCTCTTTGACTAAACTCTCTTCATCTTCAATATATTTACGAAAAGTGACCTTGAGGTTCACTCTATCGAGAAAATCTTTAAGCAGTAACGGCTTGTCTTCAGACGTTAAACGAGCGGTAAATTTCATCTCCTCACCATGATAAATTCGGCTTGGAAACGTATCAGAGGTTAGCTGAAGATGTGATATGAGCTTTACATTGTTTCTAGGTGATACCTTACCAATGGCTTGCCAAGGCCCCGGCATAGGATTGTCGATAGAGATGATGTCCATCGTCGGCTCTTGATACCAACGGACATTATCTGGATTACGTGTAGCGTAATACTTCTTACCATCAGGGCGCACCAAAACCACAGGTTGAGAACCTTGCTCTCGGTAGATGACAAACGTAATTTGAGTGATGGTAGGGTCAACACGAAATCGGTTATCTAACAAAGAAAGTGAGGATTCGCGGCTAGCGAAAGTATTCAAACTCAAGAGGAGCCCCAAAAGGGCAATACCAATCCTCAACATATCATCTCCTAAAATAGACCACTCTTATTGACGCCAAAGACAAGAGCCACTCTTGGCGACTAAATCTAAACGTTCTTGATGCGCTTCTAATTCATCGGCGGATGCCATCAATACCTTTAGTGCTTTTCGTCCACTTTCTACTCGTTTAATCGATCCTGCACCTGTCGTGCCATCACTTTGTGCACCAGCGTTAAATTGAAGTGACGTTTGTCCACCAGTCATCAATAAGTACACATCAGCAAGAATCTCGGCATCGAGCAAAGCCCCGTGGAGCGTTCGGTGCGAGTTATCTATGCCATAGCGTTCACATAGAATGTCCAAGTTGTTGCGCTTGCCCGGAAAGATTTTCTTTGCCATGGCAAGGGTATCGGTGATTTTGCAGATCTGTTCGGTTTTAAGCGAACTTCCGCCTAATTTCGAAAACTCATAATCCATGAAGCCAACGTCGAAGGGCGCGTTGTGTGCAACTAACTCTGCGTCTTTTATGAAATCAAGGAATTCTTCATGGACATCATGATATTCAGGTTTATCGACCAAAAACTCATCCGTGATACCGTGAACTTCAACAGCCTCATCTTGGATTTTTCTATCGGGCTTTAGATAAACGTGAAAGTGACGCCCTGTGAGTTTCCGGTTCACGATCTCTACTGCACCGATTTCAATGATTCGGTGACCTTCGTAATGTGGACCGCCTTCTAGGTTCATACCTGTGGTTTCAGTATCGAGAACCACAATACGGTCGTATTCAGAATTGCTGCTAGTATTCATCAGGATATATATGTCAGACTATGCCAAATGTGTGCGTAACCCAATAGTATCAAATCATGAAGAAACAGGTGGAAATTTTCACTGATGGATCGTGTTTAGGCAATCCAGGCCCAGGTGGTTATGGAGTCGTTCTTCGTTATAAGAACAACGAAAAGACACTTGCCAAAGGCTATAAGCTAACGACGAACAACAGAATGGAAATGCTTGCAGCCGTTGTTGCACTGCAAACACTCAAAGAGCCTTGTCACGTTATTTTAACCACTGATAGTCAGTACGTACGCCAAGGTATCACTCAGTGGATCCACAACTGGAAGAAACGTAACTGGAAAACCTCTGCCAATAAACCAGTAAAAAATGCCGATCTCTGGCAAGCACTGGATCATGAAACGGCACGTCATCAGGTCGAGTGGCATTGGGTAAAAGGTCATGCAGGACACAGAGAAAATGAAATGTGTGATGAGCTTGCTCGTGTAGCGGCTGAAAACCCAACCGAAGAAGATACAGGCTATCAGCCCGAGTAAGGTTATTTTTCTTGATGTTTGATACGGTAGTTCACTCCAACCGGAGAAAGACGCCGTTTCAAACGCCAATGTGGCTTAATAGGTTTTAGTGGATAGGTACGCTTACGAGCGACAATAAAATACAAACTGCAAAACGTTGATCCAACATCACCCCTACTGTTTTCCAACCAAGTCCAGAAAGTACGGTATTTTTGCATTGGAAACAGAGCATATTGCTCACATTCAATGACCTGATAATTCAACAGCCCTAACCAGTCCTTAATACGATTCGGGGTGAACATTCTTCCACTCCAAGGCAAATTGTTTTTTCGCCAAGGCATTAAACTCGCAAGACCTGTAAAACTTATCGGATTAAAACCGGTGATGATCATATAGCCATCATCAATCAACACTCTATCGACCTCACGCAGCATTCGGTGTGGGTCATTACAGTAATCCAATTGGTGAGCAAGGATTGCAGCGTCTATGCTTTTCTCGAAGAAAGGTAAATCAAATCCATCAGCAATCACGGTATGCAATGGATTTTCTATATCAAGATTGACTTGGTGTTGAATGTTGCAGTTACAACTGGCAAGCTCACAACTCAAGCCACCCAGTTTTAACATATGATAACCAAAGAGTTTCGGGCACCACTCATCGAGCCGTGTTTGGATAGACTCACTGACCCATTGACCATTTTTCAATTGAGACCAAGAATGAGGTTTCTCAAATTTTTTTTCGCTGCGTGCTGGTTTCATCGCTAACCCGCTTCACCAAGGTGACTGGAGACAACTCATGTTACAGATCAAAAGCATACCTGCATTTAACGATAATTACATCTGGCTGATTCAAAATAACGACAACCGTTGCGCTGTTGTCGATCCTGGCGATGCAAGTCCAGTACTAGCTTATTTGGAGCAACATGAACTCATATTGGAAACGATATTAATCACTCACCATCACAATGATCATACGGGTGGCATACGAGAACTGGCAAAGCACTACCCAGATATTGAAATCATTGGCCCAACTCATGAACACGTTCCTCATTTAACGCAGAATGTTTCTGGCGGTGATCAAATTGAGCTGTTTGGTGAACGTTTTTGGGTATTGGGATTACCGGGACATACACTCGGGCATATAGGTTATGCAGGAGATGGCAAACTGTTCTGTGGTGATGTGCTTTTCTCTGGTGGCTGCGGACGAGTGTTTGAAGGCACGATGGAGCAGATGTATACATCTCTGGAAAAAATCCAAGCGTTACCAGAAGAAACGGAAGTGTATTGCGCTCATGAATACACCGCGAGCAACATTGCATTTGCTATTGCCGTTGAACCCCATAACGAACAGTTACAAATTTATCGTGATGAAGTAATTCGTTTACGCGCACAAAATAAACCGACGATTCCAACCACCTTACGAAAGGAAAAATGGATAAACCCTTTCTTACGTACCAGAGAAGCCAGTGTAATCAAGTCGGTAGCAAATCGAACCGCGCAAAATGATCCTATATCAATATTTACAGCATTACGCGAGTGGAAAAACGATTTTTAGGAATTTGCCACTTGTCAGGGTAATAAATAGGCAAGTATTATCTCCAGCCATTTATTGAAAAGATTGTTTTGCATGCGAGTACAAACCAGCTGTCTGTTGGCTCTCCTATTGGCGGGGTGCCAACTTAATCAGACAGCAGAACAAACAGCACCTGACGAGGTTGAAGTCACCGCACCTCAACAACAAGTCACAAAGAAACCAAAGGTATCTTCGAAACCTGTACCCGTTAAACAGGTTGTTGAACCTGTTGTTATCTCGCCTCAAGAGCAAGAAGATGTCTGGCAACGTATTGCCATGCAACTTAGCATGGGTATTCCAAAGCAGAAATCCATCGATTACTACCGAACGTGGTACTTGAAACACCCTAGCCATTTACAAAAAGTGGCTGAGCGCGCAGAACCTTTCTTATACCTTATTACAGAGAAAATTGAGCAAAGAGGCTTACCGCTAGAATTAGCCCTTTTGCCAATTGTTGAAAGCGCGTTTGATGCCTTTGCTTATTCGCATGGTAGTGCCGCCGGACTTTGGCAGTTCGTTCCTGCGACTGGGAAAATGTACGGTCTTGAGCAAAACTTTTGGTATGACGGACGTCGTGACGTCGATGCTTCTACCGATGCCGCTCTTACTTATTTAACCAATTTAAGTAAACGTTTTGATGGTGACTGGCAACACGCCATCGCGGCTTATAATAGTGGCGGCGGTCGAGTTTCCAGTGCGATTCGTAAAAACAAAAGCTTAGGTAAACCTATCGATTTCTTCTCTCTCGATTTACCAGAAGAGACTAGTGGTTATGTGCCAAAACTACTCGCATTGGCTGACATTATCGCAAATCAAGAGAAATACGGAATTGAACTCCCAGCTATTGCTAATAAACCCGTACTGAAATTAGTCGATCCTAAAGAACAGTTAGATCTTGCTATCGCGGCAAAATACGCGGGTTTGGATGTTAAAGAGCTTCAGAGCTACAACCCAGCTTATAATCAATGGGCGACTGCACCAGATGGGCCATTCCAGTTACTTTTACCTGTAGATAAAGCCGATACTTTCCTTGAAAACGCGGCAAAACATCGCGGTGAAGGAATGAAGCTAGTTCGCTACAAAGTAAAAAGTGGGGATAGCCTGAGCGTTATCGCTGCACATCACAATACCACAGCCAAAGTAATTCAAACTGCGAATAATCTTTCAAACAACTCTATTCGAGTGGGTCAATACTTGATGATTCCGACCTCAGTGAAAGATGAAAAAACGTATGTGTTAAGCGCAAATAATCGCCTTGAGAAAACGCAATCTATCTCTAGAGGCAAATACAAGTTCACTCACACCGTCGCAAGCGGTGACAATCTTTGGACAATTGCTCGCAAGCACAACGTATCAACTGGTTCTCTGGCGAAATGGAATGGAATGGGGCCTAGAGATACGCTTCGCATCGGACAAAAATTGGTAATTTGGAAAAATAACACCGATGGAGCAATAATCCGTACCGTTTTCTATAAAGTGCGTAATGGCGATACCCTCAGTGATATCGCTAGCAAGTTTAAAGTGAAAACATCAGACATAGTAAAATGGAATGACTTGTCGAATAACAAGTACCTGAAACCAGGTCAGAACTTAAAACTCTATGTAGATGTTACTAAGGTCAGTGTATGAACCCGTCCAGTAATCCTTTAACTCTGCTGTTGGACATTTTCCGTTCACCGCAAGATTGCTTTGCCGCACTTTACGACAGAAGTGCATGGGGCTGGCAACCCTTTATCGTTTTGATGATCACACCATTTCTATTCTGGGGAGCTTATTTCGCAAACGTTGATTTCGAATGGCTTAAAGCGGGCTTATCTGCTCAGATGGAAGTAACTAATCCAGACCTACTGATACTGCTCGAAGCTGACACTCTGCTCGCCAGTGAAATCATCAGTGATGTGATGGGACGAACCCTAACTATCATTCTTTTAGCATTGTGGTTTAACCTTGCGACTCGTCAAGGCAACACAAAGTTAGGTTTCTGGAAATGGTTTGCAGCAAGCTCTGCGATCATTTTCCCTGCGGTGATCGGTGATTTAGCAAGTTACGCTAGCCTGTTGTTAAAACATGGACAGGTAATGAGCTACGCGGCTGATTTGAATAGTGTGAATGGCTTAATCAAGCTGCCATTGACCAACTCTTGGTCTCAATTTGCCAGCTCATTTCCACTACTTCTACCTTGGTATATTTTCCTTGGCTACGCAGCAGTCATCACTTGGACTCAAATTGAGCGTGCACAAGCACTAGTGATTGCGACTTTACCTTGGGTAGCATACTACGGCATTTGGGCTATCAGTATTGCTTTAGGCTAAAATTGCTCT
Source organism: Vibrio sp. HM8-C (assembly GCF_058630515.1). Classification (NCBI taxonomy): domain Bacteria; kingdom Pseudomonadati; phylum Pseudomonadota; class Gammaproteobacteria; order Vibrionales; family Vibrionaceae; genus Vibrio; species Vibrio sp. HM8-C. Next base: position 105,680 of record NZ_JBMMKS010000012.1, on the reverse strand, counting down.
GGGCTAATATCGTAATAGGCTAAAGCGAACGAGCAATGGGTTATGATCAGAAGCGTCCGATTCGGGCGCTTCTGCGTTTTTGAGGTTTAAGCCTCGATAGAAAACATGATCCAACGGTAAGCCCGTTAAAAAACGCACTCTATAGTCGGGAGTGAAACTAACCTCTCTAAGCCCCAGAGAAGTAAGAACTTGCTTCATCACGCTCAATCTTGCTTCGCTCCAACTGTTAAAGTCACCTGCAACGATAATTGGCCCTGTATGTTTACTTAGTTCGCTCGCCAGTGCTTGCAGCTGAAGTTGGTATTCATTAGTACCATAAGTGAAGTTCACGGCATGCAAATTCACCACAGCGAGTTGTTGACCATTACTTAAAGGGTATTGAGCATAAATACCCGATTTCGGAAGTCTCAGCCAAGGCTCCATCTCGGTATAACCACAGGCTAGGCTCGGGGTGGTTCTGGCAAGATTAATAACGCCCGCCGACTCACCCATTACTTTAAACGCGTTAACCTGATTACCTTCCCATCCGTGTTTAAAAATCCAAGATCTGAAATCAGCACTCAAACTAGCTTCTTGCATCAACAGCAGCTGAGCACTATCACTTAATCGAGTGAGTTCTGAGTTCCACGAATCTCTGCTTTGCTTGTAGATGTTCCATACCAGCAATCCAAGCTCACCTTGTTTATCCAGATAAGCTGCGTCGTCATCATAAAAGCAAACAAGCGGCTCGCCTGAGCTGTTCTCGCTAACAGTAACCAATTGAGGAGCATCTGGAATGTTGAAAATCAGCTTGTGACCTGAAGTGACTAACGTGAACAATCCAAGCAAGATAATGACGAGTAAGTAACGTTTTTTCATGATCTAAGTACGTGGAAGTGAGCACCTGAAAGGAAAAAGGTAGATATAAAAAAAGGAGCATTCGCTCCTCTTCTCGTAAAACAGCTTAAACTGCGTCTTCGTCTTCTTCGCCAGTACGAATACGGATAACACGCTCAACGTCAGTGATGAAGATTTTACCATCACCGATTTTGCCAGTTTGGGCCGTTTCGATAATGGTATCGACACATTGATCAACAACATCTTCGTTGACAACGATTTCCAGCTTCACTTTCGGCAAGAAATCGACCATGTATTCAGCGCCACGATACAGTTCAGTGTGACCTTTCTGACGACCAAAGCCTTTAACTTCAGATACCGTCATACCCGTAATACCCACTTCAGCTAACGCTTCACGAACATCATCGAGTTTAAATGGCTTAATAATGGCTTCAATTTTTTTCATGTTCATCCCTTAAACTTGTATCAATGGTAGGCATTATCCGCTAGCCCTTGAAAACAATCAAATAATTAAGTCGGTTTACGTTTATTTCAAGCTTGCGTAGTAAGCCGCTAAGTTAGCGATATCCGCATCATTTAACAACGATGCTTGAGCTTGCATTACAGGAGCAAGTCCGCCAGTACGCTGCCCTGCTTTATATGCTTTGATAGAGGACACGATATATTGCTCGCTTTGACCTTTAAGGTTTGGATATCCAGGAATGACTGCAATACCATCCGCACCATGACAAGCTGCACATACTGCTGATTTTGCTTTTCCAGCTGCTACATCTCCAGCGACTGCATTACCCGCTAGAAGCCCAAGACCTAAAACAACACTCACTGCTAGTTTATTCATTGCTCTTCCTTATGTGATTGAATTTTCTTTTTATATCACTTCTATAACTAGGGTTAATTTTGGCATGAAACTTAGTACTTGTCCCAAATCAGCGTGCAATCTTGCCCACTGAAATCACGATCAACAAACAAATTTGCTACCGCGACCACTTTATCTTGATACATGAGTATCGGTGTTCTACGTCTTAACCAGCTTGGTACGCTGTACTCTTGAAACAACTTTTTCATCTTTCTTGAGCCAGCTCGCCCCACAGGGCAAGAACTCAATCCTTCCGGATTAAAGCTGATCCATAGATCATCTACCTTATCCGGTAAACAAATATCACCGCCTCCTTGCTTAGTCAGCAACAGAGAACCCAACTCATCCGGCAGCGACAATGTTTGTTCAAAAACGACAGAGCTTTTCCATCCAGAAATATCTCGATGCTCTTTCACACAATATAGACGATTATCAAAACGACGAATCTCATGACCATTCAATTTTAATTTTGGGTTGGCATCAACTACAGCGAATGCAACTTCCCGCCAGATCATCTCTGTATGCTGACGACTCGGCATCAACATTTGATGCTTTGCTAACCACTGACGGATAAGCTGCCTACGCACCCCATCACTTTTTTTATTCAGGATATCAATGCAGATACTGCCATCTGAGTGCAGAGAGTCTGATAATTCATCTTGCAATAGCTCTTCGAGCAACGCTTGCTGTTCTGCACATAATTCAGCACTGCGCTGAACAGCTTGATGAATCGATGGCCACCTTTCGTTCAAAACAGGCGTAATTTGATGGCGAATAAAGTTGCGCTCGTAACGAACATCATCATTACTTTCATCAGTAACCCAAGTCAGTTTATTTACCACAGCAAAAGCTTCTATCTCTGCACGTTTAACCGTTAACAGAGGTCTCAACATCATTCCATCTGAAAATGGTGCGGATAAAGCCATAGACGACAAACCTTTCGGTCCGCTACCACGTTTAAGTGCCAGCAAAAAAGTCTCGATTTGATCATCTGCATGCTGCCCTAATAGCAACACATCATTGTTACTTACATACTTAGCTAAAACATCATATCGAGCATCACGAGCAAGTTTTTCAACACTCTCTCCACATTCTAAGTCCAACCGAACATGTTCAATATTAAGCGGCACACTGGCATCATCACACCATAACTGACAGCATTCAGCCCAATGATCGGCATTCTTACTCAATCCATGATGGACATGAACAGCACTCACTGACGATCCCGTTTGATTACGATACCGAGCTAGAAGCTCAAGCAACACGCGAGAATCTGCGCCACCACTCAAGGCGAGGACAAAGCGTCGAGATGAGTATAGTTCTAGCTGTTGGCAAAAATGTGAGTACAAATCCAGCATAATTGGGTAGTCAGATAGTAAGAAGAACAGAATGAATCTTAAATTAAGTGTAAGTCTATCGTTAAGACGGGAAAACAAAAAGGGTTGGAATCAATCCAACCCTTTATTAAATCAGTAAAGTTTTTGCCAGTTCAACAATGAGCCTGCACAGCTGATTGGCAGCAACCGATTAACAGTAACCGATTAGCAGTAACCATAGCTTAGTAGACGTTGGTAACGACGCTCTAGCAGAGAGTCTTTATCCAAAGTATCTAGATCTGCTAACTGACGAAGTAGCGTTGCTTTCATATTTGCGGCCATCTGTTCATGGTTGCGATGTGCACCACCTAGAGGCTCTTCAATAATTTCATCAATTAGATCAAGCTCTTTCAGACGAGGAGCAACAAGACCCATTGCTTCTGCTGCTTGAGGTGCTTTATCAGAATCACGCCATAAGATTGATGCACAACCTTCAGGAGAAATTACAGAGTAAGTCGAGTACTGAAGCATATTCACGTAGTCACCCACACCGATTGCCAGTGCGCCACCTGAACCACCTTCACCCACAACGTTACAGATTACTGGTACTTTCAAACCTGACATCACTTTCAAGTTTTTAGCGATAGCTTCTGACTGACCACGTTCTTCTGCACCAACGCCTGGGTATGCACCTGCAGTATCGATGAAAGTAATGATCGGCATATTAAAACGTTCTGCCATTTCCATTAAGCGAAGTGCTTTACGGTAACCTTCTGGTTTAGGCATACCAAAGTTGCGTTTTACTTTCTCGCGAGTTTCACGACCTTTTTGATGACCGATGATCATCACAGGACGACCATCTAAACGAGCGATACCACCCACGATAGCTTTATCGTCTGCATAAGCACGGTCACCTGCAAGCTCATCAAACTCAGTAAACACATGTTCAATGTAATCAAGCGTGTAAGGACGCTTTGGATGACGCGCTAATTGCGCTACTTGCCATGCACCTAAGTCACCAAAAATTTTCTTTTTTAGCTCTAAGCTTTTCTTTTCTAGTTGTGCAATTTCTTTGTCGAGGTCAACTGAGTCGTTACCACCGTGACGAGATACGTCACGCAGTGCCTGAATTTTAGCTTCAAGTTCGGCAATTGGTTTTTCAAAATCTAGAAAATTTAGGCTCATCTACCTATCCTTTTTTACTCAGCTTGCCTGTGGCTTTGCTGAATTTTAGTTAAATTCAAGTTCTACCTGATCTGTGCCAAGTAGCTGTTGCAATTCGTCTAACAATGTATCGCTAGGTGTGACACGCCATTCTGTACCAAGTACTAGACGCGCTCGCGCATCAGGGCGCTGGTAGTATACATTGACAGGAACCGTTCCTGCTCGGTGAGGCGTAAGTATTTCACTAAAACGCTCAAAAAACTGCTCATCAATTTGAGATTGTTCTATCGATATTGATAAGCCACGGGCATATTTTTCACGTGCGCTGCCCATGTCCATGACTTCGCGCGCCGACATTTTAAGGCCACCATTGAAGTCATCAAAGCTGACCTGTCCAGAAATGACCAAAATTTTATCTTTTTCTAGCAATTCTGCATACCGTTCAAGGGCATCGGAGAATAACATTACCTCCATGCGACCGGAACGATCATCTAAAGTCATCAGACCAATGCGCGTACCACGTTTGGTTGTCATCACACGAGCAGCAATCACTAAACCCGCAACCGTTATCGATTGATCACGGCGTGTCGGTGTTGCCTCATTTAACCGACAGCTTGTATATCGATTAAGTTCCTTCAAATAGGCGTTAATTGGGTGCCCTGTCAAATAAAGCCCCAAAGTTTCACGCTCACCTTCTAGCCAAACTTTCTCTGGCCACTCAGGTACTTGAGTATATTTTTGTTCAACTTCTTCAGGTGCATCTGTCAGAACACCGAACATGTCAGCCTGACCAAATGCTTCAGCCTGATGGTGTTGACTCGCTGATTTCACAGCATCATTCAATGACGCCATCATAGCAGCGCGGTGTGGACCTAATCTGTCTAGAGCCCCAGCCAAAATCAGTTTTTCTATCACTCGTTTGTTCACCCTTTTCAGGTCAATACGAGCACAGAAATCAAACAAGTCTTTGAAGTAACCACCTTTGTCTCGCGCCTCTTGTATCGCTTCAATTGGGCCTTCACCTACCCCTTTGATTGCGCCGATACCATACACGATGGCTCCTGTTTCATCGACGTTAAAACGATATAAACCCGAGTTAATGTCTGGCGGAAGCACTTTAAGCCCCATGCGGATACATTCATCCACCAAACCAACGACTTTCTCAGTGTTATCCATGTCGGCGGTCATTACCGCTGCCATGAATTCAGCAGGGAAGTGCGTTTTTAGCCACAGTGTTTGATACGATACTAAAGCATAGGCTGCAGAGTGCGATTTGTTAAAGCCATATCCAGCGAATTTCTCTACAAGATCGAAGATTTTCATCGATAATTCGCCATCAACGCCGTTTTTGATCGCTCCCGCCTCAAACACTGCACGTTGCTTTGCCATCTCTTCTGGTTTTTTCTTACCCATCGCACGACGCAGCATATCTGCGCCGCCCAGAGTATAGCCAGCTAAGATCTGAGCAATCTGCATTACCTGTTCTTGATACAAGATAATGCCGTAGGTTGGTTCAAGCGTCTCTTTTAGAGACTCATGCTGCCACGTTTCATCGGGATAAGAGATTGCTTCGCGGCCGTGTTTACGGTCGATAAAGTTATCTACCATGCCTGATTGCAGAGGTCCCGGACGGAACAGTGCCACCAATGCGATGATATCTTCGAAACAGTCTGGTTGAAGACGTTTGATCAGATCTTTCATACCACGAGATTCAAGCTGGAATACCGCAGTGGTTTCTGAATTCTGCAACACTCGGAAAGATGCAGGATCATCTAAAGGAATCGACTCAATTCGTACGGGAGCCTTCCCTTCTCTTGCCATTCGAGGGTTAATCAACCCCAATGCCCAGTCGATAATGGTTAAGGTACGTAGACCCAAGAAGTCAAACTTAACCAAACCAGCCGTTTCAACATCGTTCTTATCAAACTGAGTAACAGGGAAATTACCTTCAGAATCAGCATAGATAGGTGCAAAATCGGTAATTGTGGTGGGTGAAATTACCACGCCACCAGCATGCTTACCTGCATTTCGAGTACAGCCTTCTAAGATTCGGCACTTATCGATCAGCTCTTTGACTTCTTCATCAGAGTTATACAACTCAGGCAATGCAGGCTCAGCTTTAAACGCTTTTTCCAGTGTCATCCCTGGGTCTGGCGGGATAAGCTTAGAAATGCGATCAACAAAGCCGAACGGATGCCCGAGCACACGCCCCACGTCACGAATAACCGCTTTGGCCGCCATAGTACCGAAAGTAATGATCTGTGATACTGCATCTCGGCCATACATTTCCGCAACGTGATCAATAACTTGGTCACGCTTATCCATACAGAAATCGACGTCGAAATCGGGCATAGATACACGTTCTGGGTTGAGAAATCGTTCGAATAGTAAGTCATATTCTAATGGATCGAGATCGGTGATTTTCAGTGCATATGCCACCAGCGAACCGGCACCAGAACCACGACCTGGCCCTACAGGAATGTTGTTATCCTTAGACCACTGAATGAACTCCATTACGATCAAGAAGTAGCCGGGAAAACCCATATTGTTGATTACTTCAAGTTCAACTTGCAGGCGTTCATCATATTCAGGGCGACGCTGAGCACGCACTTGTGGATCGGGGAATAAGAATTCTAAACGGTCTTCCAAACCTTCTTCTGATTTTTTAACCAGATACTCCGTCTCCAACATACCCTCTGTTGGGAATGCTGGAAGGAAATATTCACCTAATCGAACGGTGACGTTACATCGTTTAGCTATCTCGACGGTGTTTTGCAGAGCTTCAGGAATATCAGCGAATAACTCGCACATTTCTTCTTCTGAGCGTAAGTATTGTTGAGGACTGTAGAGTTTCGGCCTGCGAGGATCTTCTAGAGTGAAACCATCATGAATTGCTACGCGAATTTCATGTGCTTCAAAGAATTCTTCTGTGAGAAATACCACTTCATTCGTGGCAACCACAGGAATACCTTCGTTCTCAGCCACCTCTAACGCAAAGTGAAGATAGCTTTCTTCGTCGGCACGCCCTGTTCGAGTCAGCTCAATGTAGAAATGGTCAGTAAAGTAGGTCTGGTAGAACTCTACGCATTTATCAACCAGCGGTTGATTACCTTTAAGAAGAGCCTTACCAATCTCGCCTTGCTTGCCGCCTGACAAAATGATCAAACCTTCGGCATACTTGATTAACCACTCTTTATCAAGCACCGGCTGGTGCTGCACATGTCCACGCAGGTAGGCTTCTGAAATCAGGAGTGTAAGATTTTTATAACCAACGTTATTTTTCGCTAGGATAGTCAGTTTCGTCAGCTCATCACCAAACTCTTCAGAACGCATGGTGAAATCCGCACCGATGATAGGCTTCACTCCGCAGTTGTGTGCAGTGCCATAGAACTTAACTAAGCCACACAAGTTGGTAAAGTCGGTTAATGCCATCGCTGGCATGCCCATTTCAGCCACTTTTTTAACCAAAGGAGGCACTTTCGACAGGCCATCAACCATGGAAAAATCACTGTGAATGCGTAAGTGGATAAACTTAGGGTCTGACATTCAATTCTGTCCTAGATACTCGAAATTCGCTGTTATTGATGGGTATTCTACGTCAATACAAAAGGTATTGCAGGGCTTATTCCAAGCCTAAAGCACGTTTCACTGGTCCAAAACTTCGACGGTGCTGCTCAATGACTCCATTTTGTTCAATTGCTTCAAAATGTGCTTTAGTCGGATAGCCTTTATGTTTTGCAAAACCGAACTGCGGGTACTCTTTATCCAGCTCTTCCATTTCTTGGTCACGAACTACTTTGGCAATAATTGATGCAGCACTGATTTGTGCCACACGTAGGTCGCCTTTAACTACGGCGATAGAATCCATTGGCAACTTAGGTACTTTATTCCCATCAATCAAAACAAGATCTGGTTTGATACCCAATCCTTCGACTGCACGCTGCATCGCAACCATAGTAGCTTGAAAGATATTCAGTTCATCGATTTCTCTTGGGCTGCAACGACCAACTGACCACGCCAGCGCTTTTTCTTTGATTTCAGGTAGCAAAGCAAGGCGTTTTTTCTCGCTCAGTTTCTTCGAATCGTTTAATCCTTCTATCGGATTATTGGGGTCTAAAATCACTGCAGCTGTCACAACATCACCGACCAATGGTCCTCGACCAACTTCATCAACACCAGCAATAAATTGGTAGCCTTGTGGAATATCAAATGGTGGAAGTTCTTTTACCACTTTTTTTGTCGCTGCCATTTTCTTTGTAACTGCCATTTCATTCTTTCCCAATTAGCTTCAACACGGCATGTGCGGCTTGTTCATCAGCACCTTTGCGAATCCACTGATGCATTTCAGCAAACTTATCCAACATTGGTTGGTTATCATCATCTAGAAGCTCGCTAACATAATGAACCAAGTTCTCAACGGTACAGTCATTCTGCAACAGCTCTTTCACTAATTCTTGTTCCGAGAGAATGTTCGGTAGCGATACGTAAGGTGTTTTCACCAGACGCTTTGCCAAGAAATACGTCAGTGCATTAACTCGATAGCCGACAACCATAGGGCGCTTAAGCAACATACATTCCAACGCAACCGTTCCAGAAGCCAAAAGCACCGCATCAGAAGCAGTAATTACATTGCGCGCAGTATCGTCTACCAGAACAAAATCAAGCTCAGGCGCGACCTCTTTCCAAGCAGCTTCGAACTGCTCTCTACGTTTTTGATTCACAAGAGCAACGACAAATCCTAGGTCCGGATATTTCTCTCGCAGTTTCTTACAGGTTTCTATAAATGGCTGAGCAAGCATTTTCATCTCACCACCACGGCTTCCCGGCAATACAGCCAACCAACGACGAGAAGAGTCTAAACCAAGCAATTCTTGCGCAGGCAATTTTTCGTTTTGCAGCGGGATTGAGTCGGCCAATGTATGACCGATAAATTCACAAGGCACATTAAACTTGTCATAAAAGGCTTTTTCAAACGGCAAAAATGCTAAAACAAGGTTTGTCGCGGCTTCAATTTTAAAAATACGTTTTTGACGCCAAGCCCAAACTGATGGACTAACGTAATGTACAGTTTTGATTCCTGCATTTTTTAGGTCTAACTCAAGGCGCAGGTTGAAGTCAGGAGCATCGATACCAACAAACACATCTGGTGGGTTATCAGTGAAGTACTTTACTAATTCAGCTTTTACTTTCAGCAATCGAGATAAGCGACCTAGTACTTCAACCAAGCCCATTACGGATAGCTCTTCCATATCAAACAGAGACTGACATCCTTGAGCCATCATTTTCGGCCCACCAATGCCCACAAACTCAGCATCAGGATATTGCTGTTTAATTGCTTTAATGAAGCCTTCACCTAAGGTATCACCAGACATTTCACCGGCAACAATACCAATACGCAGCGGCTTTCTCGCTTCAGACATATTTTTAGCCTTTAAGTAGTTGCAAGAATGTGTTCTAAGTCTTTGAAAGTGAATACCCTTAAAACACAAAAAGACCGCAGCCTCTAAGCTGCGATCTTTTCCAATGGTCAGATCAATCGCAAATTAACGAATGATGCCACGTTCCGTTTTTTCCAGAATGGAAACAAAACGTTCAACAGCTGGCCACTCTTGTGCCATTTCTTTCAGTACAGGCAATACTTCTGTTTGAGTTTTACCTGAACGGTAAATTTCTTTGTAAGCTTTTTGAATTGCACGAATTTCTGCTTTTTCAAAACCGTTGCGCTTCAAGCCTACAAGGTTTAAGCCGAATGGTGTTGCGTGGTTACCTTGTGCAAGTACGTACGCAGGAACGTCTTGAACAACGGCTGAACAGCCGCCAACGTAAGCATAAGCACCAACTGTACAGAATGGGTGAATCGCAGATAGTGCCATCACACCAGCATTATCTTCGACAGTTACATGACCACCTAGGATGGCGTTATTACCAATGTGAGTATTGTTGCCAACCACACAGTCATGAGCAATATGAGCGTTAACACAAAGTAGGTTGTCATTACCCACCACAGTCGTTGCTTTATCTTGCACTGTACCACGATGAATTTGTACCGCTTCGCGAATCACGTTACGGTCACCGATAACCACAGTGGTATCTTCACCACCATACTTTTTGTCTTGGTTCTCTTCGCCAATCACGGCATGCGGGAAAATACGGTTTTCTTTACCGATAACCGTATTACCTTTAATAACAACGTGAGACATCACTTCAGTATTGTCGCCAATTGTCACGCCAGAAGTGATGTAAGTAAAAGGGCCAACCGTTACGTTAGCACCAATCACCGCGCCGTCTTCAACAACTGCGCTTGGATGAATTTGCGCTGTTTCGTGAATCATCTTAAAACTCTCTACGTGCACATTTTAGTTCAGCAGAACACACTACGTCGCCGTCAACTTTCGCTACACCATTAAACAGCGCGATACCACGACGTTCTTTTAAGAATTCTACTTCGATAACCAGTTGGTCACCAGGAACCACTGGTTTACGGAATTTTGCGTTATCAATGCTAGCAAAGTAGTACAGCTCGTTCTCTTTTGAAGCACCAAAAGATTTAAACGCCAGAAGACCCGTTGCCTGAGCCATAGCTTCAAGAATCAGTACGCCTGGGAAAATCGGCAGCTGTGGGAAATGACCAGTAAATTGAGGTTCATTAACTGAAACGTTTTTAAGGCCAACGAGATATTTGCCTTCTTCGTAATCTGTTACGCGATCAATCAGCAAAAACGGATAGCGATGAGGAAGTAGCTCCTGAATTTCGGTGATATTCATCGTTTTCTTTTCAGTAGTCAAAGTCATATTCCTATTCATAAAATTTTCAAAAAATCTTTCGGCATTATAGACGAAAAAGACTCGCACTTTGCGAGCCTTATCGACAAAGGTCTGTAAAATATGCCATTAAGCGTCGTTTTTTTGCGCCAATTGCTTTTCAACTTCTTTAAGACGCTTGTTCATCTCATCAATTCGATGAACACGAGTTGCAGTCTTACGCCACTCTTTATTTGGTTGCAAAGGGATACCAGAAGAGTACATCCCCTTCTCTTCAATGCTGCGCATTACCATGCCCATACCCGTGATGGTAACACCATCAACGATCTTAATATGGCCATTAATAACTGTCGCACCACCGATAATGCAGTACTTACCAATATGAGTGCTTCCAGCGACAACTGTACCACCAGCCATAGCTGTACCATATCCGATGTGCACGTTATGCGCGATTTGAAGTTGGTTATCTAAGATTACATTGTCTTCGATAACGGTATCGTCTAATGCACCACGGTCGATAGTAGTACAAGCACCGATTTCTACGCGGTTACCAATTTTAACCGAACCAATTTGTGGAATTTTAATCCACTCACCACGTTCGTTAGCGTAACCAAAACCGTCTGAACCAATCACAGTACTGGATTGAATTAAGCAATCGCTGCCGATTTGCACATCGTGGTAGACGCTCACGTTTGCCCATAACTTGGTGTTATTGCCCAACTTGGCATTTTTACCAATAAAACAACCCGCACCAATTACCACGTTGTCACCCAACTGAACTCCAGACTCAATAACAGCATTGGCACCAATTGATACGTTAGTTCCCATAACAACGTCTTCAGCAACAACTGCACTTGGTGCTACGCCATTTGATGCTGGAGCAGGAGTTAAGTCTAGAGCTTGTGCTACCTTTGCAAAAGCAACATAAGGATCTGCAACAACCAAAACATTAGATGGACACAGCGAACGCTCTGACTCTTTCACCATCAACACTGTCGCTTTTGATTCAGCCAAGTGTTTGCTGTACTTCGGATTCGACAAGAAAGTCACATCACCTTCTTGTGCACTATCCATAGGAGCTACACGATGAACAACTGCATTGCTGTCACCGAATAACTCACCGCCAGTAATTGCTGCTAATTCAGCTAAAGTCAGTGTTTTCATGTTTAAATGCTATTTTGTCTATAAGAGCTAATTATTTGATTGCTTTGATTACTTTTTCTGAAATATTGAATTCAGGCTTACCGTATTGCATAGCGCTGATATCAATAATCATATCGTAGCCTTCTTTCTCTGCCACTTTTTTAACTGCATCTTGGATAACGTGGAATAACTTTTGTTTTTCTTCCGCTTCACGCTGCGCAGACGCCTTATCTAAAGCTTGAGCTTTGATTTTGTAAGTACTGTCTAGCTGACCAATTTCGATACGAAGTTTTTCAACTTCTTCTTGGCTCATTAGAGAAGAGTCACGCTTAAGTTTCTCAATTTTAGTCTTAGCCTGAGCTTGAATACTTTGTAGCTCAGCCGCTTTATCTTCAAATTCAGCTTTCATTTTTTGCAACACAACTTCACGTTGTGGCAACGCTTGGAATACTTGAGCAGTATTGATGTAACCAACTTTTTGCGCGGCTTCAGCTGCATTTGCAAACATTGATGTGCTAAGAACAAGAAGACTAACACCTGCAGCTTTGATCATATTTTTCAAAATACTTTCCTCTATTAGAACGTTTTACCGATGGTAAATGTGAAGAACTCTTCATCATCACCTTCGTAAATTTTTATAGGTTTAGCCAACGAGAAGACCAGAGGCCCCATTGGTGACATCCATTGTAATGCGACACCGTAAGATGAACGGTAATTTGTTGGGTCTGAGTAGTCATAGTAGTACTCATCACCGTAGTCTGCTCCACCTTCACGGTAGTCAAATTCAGTATCCCAAACACTCGCCATATCAAAGAAGATACTGGTACGGATTTGGCTACGAGCTTCATCTGATGCAAATGGTGTAGGGAAAATCAACTCCACACTACCCAATGCAATTGCGTTACCACCAACTGAGTCATCAGAGGCAATATCAGAGCCATTGTTCGAACTTGAATAGTCACGGTAAACCGCTTTAGGTCCCGCAGAGTTTGAACCAAATCCACGTAAGCTAGTGAAACCACCCGCATAGAAGTTCTCATAGAACGGATATAGGTTATCGTTACCATCCGTCTGACCATAACCGTTACCATAACCCAAGCGACCACGAAGCAACAATGCAAACTCATGTTTCTTAGTTAGTGGGAAATACTGACGAACATCATACTGCAGTTTAAAGAACTGTGCGTCAGAGCCAGGTACGGTCATCTTATAATATGCACGTTGATAGTTACCTGCCGTCGGGAAATAACCTTTGTTCAGATTATTACGTGTCCACGATAAGTTGATATCAAAATCGTTAGTAATCAAACTACCATCGTCGTCAAGATTGCTCGCTTGCGCAATCAAGAACTGCTCGATCTGCAAATACGGAGATAAGTTACCGATCTTGTTATGGGTATATCCCACACCAAATTCGAAGCGGTTTAATTCATCGAATGGGAAACCCCAAGTCAAGTTTGTACCGTAACTTTCATTGGTATAGTCAACAATACCCGCTTCTGAAGCTTCGAATTGGTTATAGAAAACCTTACCACCCAAACTCACACCATCAAGGTTCCAGTATGGGTCACGATATTCCAGAGTTACGTTCTTTTGGTAATCGTTAGTCATAGCACTGATACCGACGCGGTTACCAGTACCTAAGAAGTTATCTTGCTGCAAACCAACTTGGAAGCTCATGCCTGATTCAGTACCGTAACCTATACCAAAGTTAACGCTACCGGAGTTCGCTTCTTTTACGTTATAGACAAGATCAACCTGATCTTCACTTCCTGGAACGCGAACAGTTTGAACGTCTACCGTTTCAAAGAAACCTAAACGGTTTAGACGTGCTTTACCAGTATCAATGGCTTTAGAGCTTAACCAGCTACCTTCCATCTGACGCATTTCACGACGCAGAACTTCGTCGCGAGTTGCATTGTTACCCACAAAGCGAATATCGCGTACATAAATACGCTTGCCAGCTTCAACGTTAACAACCAACGACACTTCTTTGGTTTCGTCATTAAATTCAGGGATGGTACGCACTTGAGGATAAGCGTAGCCTGCTTCCCCTAAAACGCGTTTCACACCTTCTTCAAGTTGGGTAACAGCTGAGCCATTGTAAGTTTCACCATCTTCAAATGGGATAAGCGCTTCAAACTCAGCTTCTTTGCCGATAAGTTCACCGCGGAACTTAACATCTTTAACCGTGTAAGGTTCACCTTCAGTCAGGTTAAGTGTGATGTAAACGCCTTTCTTATCTGGAGAAATAGAAACGTTGGTTGAGTCGACTTGGAATTTTAAGTAACCGCGGTCAAGATAGTAAGAACGCAGAGCTTCAATATCCCCAGCTAGAACTTGCTTCTGGTATTTGTCATCAGAAAGGAAATTCCACCACGCAACATCAACATTAAGGTTGAAGCGTGATAACAGCTCTTCGTCAGTAAACACTTCGTTACCGATAAAGTTGATCTGTTGAATTTTTGCAGAAACACCTTCAGTGAAAACAAACTTCAAATCAGCACGATTACGCGGCAACGGTGTAACAACAGCCTGAACGGTCGCATTGTATTTACCAACGCTGTAATAGAAGTCTTCTAAACCTTTTTCAATATTGCTAAGCGTTGTACGATCTAATGCTTCGCCAACTCGAATGCCTGAAGCATCCAAGTTCTGTTGGAGTTGTTCTTCTTTTATTGCCTTGTTACCGGAGAAAGAAACCGTTGCAATCGTTGGACGTTCTTTGACGTCAACAACTAACACATCACCGTCTCTTAACACTTTTACGTCTTCAAAGTTACCTGATGCGTAAAGTGCTTTAATAATTCCTGCAACATCTTGTGAATCGACAGAGTCACCGATACGAACTGGCATTTTCAACAAAGCTGCACCAAGTGCCACACGTTGTAATCCGTTGATCTGAATGTCCTGTACAACAAAATTTTCGGCACTGTTCGCCGACACGCTGGTTGCGAGCAGTGTCGCGAAAAGGATCTTTTTCATTGCCATATGTATTTGAATTATTCCTTACTACAGCTTTTGCCCAATCACAGGCGAGTAAAATCGTTAAATAAAGCCACTGCCATTAAGGAAAAGATAATAGCCCCACCAATTCGATAGCCCATTTCTTGTACTTTTTCTGGTACCGGGCGGCGAGTAAGTCCCTCAATGGCAAAAAACAACAGATGCCCACCATCCAACATTGGAAGTGGCACCAAGTTGATAATCCCTAAATTCACACTAATTAGCGCTAAGAACCCTAAGAAATAGACCAAGCCATAATCGGCTGTCGTTCCTGCACCTTTGGCAATCGAAATAGGACCACTTAAGTTATTAAGACCAACATCACCAACAATAAGCTTTTTCAACATATTGATGGTTAAACCAATAACTTGTCCTGTTTTTTCGACCGCTTTACCAACCGATTCAAATACACCATATTGGAGATCAAAGCGATAGTTTTGAGGCCATTCTGCGACTTCAGGTGCGATACCAGCGAAACCAATCACTTTTCCTTGAGCAATACTCTTTGCTTGAGGAGTTAAAACCAGTGATAGCGATTCGCCTTGTCTATCTACTTTTAACTGAAGTGCTTTATCCGGACTGTTTTGGATTGCCGTTACGACCTGCAGCCATTCATCAATAGGATTACCATCGATTTGAGTCAGAACATCGCCAACTTTCAGTCCAGCTAGCTCACCCGCACCACCTTCAGATACACTCAGTAAAGACATATATATTTCAGGGGTATAAGGTTTAAAGCCTAAGGCTTCCATAGCAGACTGCGATTCTGGATCAAAGTTCCATTCGGATAGGTCTAAAGTTTTAATTTCGTCGAACCCAACACCTTCTTTAGACGTCACCGTCAAAGTAAGTTGCTTGTCACCAATATGATCGATTAAACCCATATTGACCGATTCCCAGTTTAGCGTTTCGACACCTGAGACGGATTTGATCTGCATACCAGACTCAAGACCTGCTTGAGCGGAGATAGAGTGTGGGATCACTTCACCAATAACTGGTTTAACAGTTGGTACACCAACAAGAAAAACAATCCAGTAAGCAAAGATGGCAAAGAAGAAATTGAATGCAGGGCCAGCAGCAACGATTGCTGAACGTTTCCAGAGTGGCTTTTTGTCAAATGCGTAGCACTGTTGTTCAGCGGGCACATCATCGACCCTGCCGTCGAGCATTTTGACGAAACCACCAAGAGGAATCATCGAGATGCTGTATTCAGTACCATCTTTACCAATTTTGCTCCAGATAGATTTACCAAAGCCTATTGAGAATTTTTCAACTTTCACGCCACATTTTCTAGCAACCCAAAAGTGCCCAAATTCATGTACGGCAACCAAAATGCCAAGGGCTACGATAAAGGATACAAAATTCCACAAAATGCTACTCATAATCCACGCTCTTTCAGTACTTGATTTGCTAGCTTGCGAGCCATTGTATCTAGCTCCAACAGGCTTTCCAAGTCATAGGAATGTAACTGGTTATTAGTACGACATGCTTGAGTCAATACAGTTTCATTTATCAATGCAATATCAGTAAATCGGATTCGTCCTTTCAAAAATGCATCGACAGCGACTTCATTTGCTGCATTAAGTGAAGTTGTTGCATGCTGCCCTTCGTAGCAGGCATCAATCGCTAGTTTCAAACAAGGGTAGCGTTCATAGTCAACATCCATGAACGTCAACTCGTTCAATCGAGTAAAATCAAGAGGATTAACATTTGCACTGACACGATTCGGATAAGCCATTGTAAAAGCGATAGGCGTCGCCATATCTGGCTCCCCCATTTGCGCAATAACAGAACCATCCTTGAACTGCACCATTGAGTGGATAACTGACTGTGGATGAATTAGAACTTTCAACTGTTCTCTTGAAGCATTAAAAAGCCATTTGGCTTCAATATACTCCAAACCTTTATTCATCATGGTTGCGGAATCTACAGATATCTTGGGTCCCATCGACCAATTTGGATGAGCAATAGCTTGTGCCGGAGTAACACTTGATAATGAGCTAATATCGCTGTATCGGAAAGGTCCACCAGAACCTGTAAGTAGGATATGAGATACCCCATTCGATGTGAGATCGCATCGACCAAGCTGAGTCTGAATCTCTCTCGGCAGACATTGAAAAATAGCATTGTGCTCACTATCTACAGGCAGTAACTCAGCACCGTATTGTTCTACTGCGTCAATAAACAACTGACCAGACATTACTAACGCTTCTTTATTGGCTAGCAATACTCGTTTACCTGCTTTTACTGCTGCCATAGTAGGCACTAGACCAGCCGCACCGACAATTGCCGCCATAACAGTATCAACTTCAGGCATTGATGCAACATGACACATAGAATCAGCGCCGTAAGAAACTTCTGTTCTAAGCTTAAGTTCTGCAAGTTGCAAAGTGAGTTGTTTGGCAGCTTCCGGAGTTGCCATTACCGCATATTGAGGCTTCCAAATCAGGCAGAGTTCACGCATTTTTTCAACGTTCACACCAGCTACTAAAGCAACAATTTCAAATTGTTCCGGGTTTTCTTTTACAACTTTAAGCGTGCTGGCGCCTATAGAACCAGTCGCACCAAGAATCGTTAACTTACGCATAGCAAAACCGTTGTTATTAATAGAAATAGGCAAGACTTGCTTACCTATTTGTTAGAGCATGAAGTAAAGAAAAGCAAAAACAGGGAATGCTGCCGTTAGGCTATCTATACGATCAAGTATACCGCCATGCCCCGGAATAATGTTGCTGCTATCTTTAATACCGGAAACGCGTTTGAACATACTCTCAACTAAATCACCAAGTACTGATATCACTACCGTTAGCAGAATAGTTATTAGCATTACAGGCACAGATGTGAATTGGATACTGAATAGGTCAGCAAATATCCACCCAACTAGCATGGCTGCTATAACCCCACCCAATAATCCTTCAATAGTTTTATTCGGGCTAACCGCTGGTGCCATTTTATGTTTGCCGAAACTTTTTCCCGCAAAATAAGCCCCGCTGTCTGCTGACCAAACAATAAAGCAGACAAATAAAACTAAGCGAGCACCATGATATGAGTCGATAGAAATATTTTCAGCGCGAAGAAAAATCACACTCCAAAAGAATGGTATCAAGGTGAGGATTCCGAAAAGATGGCGAAGAGATTTAGAGTTTTCCCACCATGGACGAGACTTTGGGTAGGTAATTGCCAAGAAGCTCGAAAGAATCCACCATAAACTACCGATGATAAGCAGTAGAAATTGGGAATCATCGACAGATTGAAACCAAGCCCCATCTTGAACTAGCCAAAAATAACTTGCCGCGCTGACGATAACTGCTGGAACTAGCGCCAGATAGCGAGAAGAAGCGTTAACAAATTGAGTCCATTCCCAACAGCCAATCAAAGTTACAACTGCCAATGCAGCCATAAACCACGGAAGAGAGAGATAAAAAATGGCTAAAATCACCAGAGGTGCAAGTATGAGCGCTGTAATTATTCTTTGCTTCAAACTTTAAATCCTATTTTATTTTTCCATCAATGCCTTGATTTGTTCACCAGTACAACCAAAACGGCGTTCACGATTAACAAACCAAGTCACTGCTTCAACCAAACTATCTTCGCCGAATTCAGGCCAATA
Source organism: Vibrio sp. HM8-C (assembly GCF_058630515.1). Taxonomy (NCBI): domain Bacteria; kingdom Pseudomonadati; phylum Pseudomonadota; class Gammaproteobacteria; order Vibrionales; family Vibrionaceae; genus Vibrio; species Vibrio sp. HM8-C. The sequence continues at coordinate 86,986 of NZ_JBMMKS010000012.1, read as the reverse complement.
AGTCGGAGTGAAATACAGCTCAGCATAAGCCAGCTGCCACAGCATAAAATTACTGATACGGCATTCCCCGCCCGTACGAATCATGAGATCGACAGCTGGAATATCAGACATTGTCAAATGAGATCGAATAGTTTCTTCAGTGATATCCGAAGGTACTAGTTCACCCTTAGAAACTTTTTCTGCAATGCTTTTTGTCGCCTGAGTAATATCCCATTGACCGCCGTAATTTGCAGCGATGTTGATCAACATGCCTGTATTATCTTTAGTCAGCTCTTCTGCTTGAGTGATTTTATTTTGCAAGCGGTCACTGAAACGACTCTTGTCGCCGATAACACGTAAGCGTAATTGATTTTTATGTAACTTTTTAACTTCGGTAGTCAGAACTGTCATAAACAGCTCCATTAACACACCGACCTCTTCCTCAGGTCGACGCCAGTTTTCACTACTAAAGGCAAAAAGCGTTACCGCTTTAATGCCCATACGAGCTGCGGTAGAAATGGTTTTACGAACAGATGCGACACCGTTCTTGTGTCCAAAAACACGAGGTTTACCTTGTTCTTTAGCCCAACGTCCGTTGCCATCCATAATGACTGCAATGTGTTGAGGTAAAACATCGGGAGAGAGTGGCGAATTAAGCATAAGGAAGTATTGACGATAAAAAGATGGTGAAGAGTAGCATAGATAAACGCTGCGCTGCGAGCACAGCGTTTATATCATTGAAAGTTATGAGAGATTAAACTTCCATTAGTTCTTTTTCTTTCACTGCTAGAACTTCGTCGATTTTCTTCACAGCTAGATCTGTCAGTTTTTGAATCTCGTCTTGAGCTTTACGATCTTCGTCTTCAGATATTTCTTTATCTTTAAGCAGAGCTTTAAGGTCACCATTCGCATCACGACGAATGTTACGCACTGCAACACGACCACCTTCTGCTTCACCACGTACAATCTTAACGAGATCGCGGCGACGCTCTTCTGTTAGCGGTGGAAGTGGTACACGAATAATTGTACCTGCAGACATAGGGTTTAGACCTAAATCTGACGCCAAGATTGCTTTTTCAACTTTTGGCGTTAGTTCTCTATCAAATACAGTGATTGCTAGCGTACGTGCGTCTTCAGCAACAATGTTTGCAACTTGTGTTAAAGGCGTTGGAGCACCGTAGTACTCAACAGAGATGCCAGAAAGTATGCTTGGGTGAGCACGCCCAGTACGAATTTTAGAAAGGGTGTTTTTTAGTGCTTCAACACTTTTGTCCATACGCTCTTGAGCGTCTTTTTTAATCTCATTAATCACAATTTCACCTTAATTCTTATTTCATATAGAGAGTGATTATACTTAGGCGCTGATCAGCGTACCTTCCGCTTCACCCATAACCACGCGGCGTAGAGCGCCAGGTTTATTCATATTGAATACGCGGATTGGCATACCGTGGTCACGAGCCAATGTAAACGCCGCTAAATCCATTACTTTCAATTCTTTCTCAAGAACGTCGTTGTAAGAAAGTTTATCATACAACTGAGCGTCTGGGTTAGCTACAGGGTCAGCAGAGAACACACCGTCAACTTTTGTTGCTTTTAGAACGATATCAGCTTCGATCTCAATACCACGTAAACACGCAGCAGAGTCCGTCGTAAAGAATGGGTTACCAGTACCTGCAGAGAAAATAACCACACGACCGCCACGTAGTTGGCTGATAGCGTCCGCCCAGTTGTAATCGTCACATACACCATTTAATGGAATTGCAGACATTACACGAGCATTTACGTATGCACGGTGAAGTGCGTCACGCATTGCCAAACCATTCATTACTGTCGCTAACATACCCATGTGGTCACCCACAACGCGGTTCATACCTGCTTTAGCCAGACCAGCGCCACGGAACAAGTTACCGCCACCGATAACAACACCCACTTGTACACCAAGCTCTACCAGCTCCTTTACTTCTTGAGCCATACGGTCAAGAACGGCTGGATCGATACCAAAACCTTCTTCACCTTGAAGCGCTTCGCCGCTAAGTTTTAACAGAATACGTTGATATACTGGTTTAGGGTTCGTTGTCATGGACTTTACCTTCCAAAGAGAGTTGTTGATTAACAGTCATGAATAGGCTTACTCAAGTAAGCGCATTCGTCACGGTTAAACAGCATGCTTAGTTATATAGCTTAGCTAACTAAACATTCACCGGCTTATTCGTGAAAAGACCGCAGCCTTGGCTACGGTCTTTTTATAAGCAATTCGCTAAGGATTAACCTTTTTGAGCCAATGCTACTTCTTCTGCGAAGCTCAGGCCTTCAGCTTTCTCGATACCTTCTCCTACTTCTAGGCGAACGAAAGTAACAACAGAAGCGCCACGCTCTTTAAGGATTTCACCAACAGATTTCTTAGGTTCCATTACGAATGGTTGACCAGTTAGAGAAACTTCGCCAGTGAATTTCTTCATGCGGCCTTCAACCATTTTCTCTGCGATTTCTTTTGGCTTGCCTTCGTTCATAGCGATTTCAACTTGAACTTCACGCTCTTTAGCAACTACGTCTGCTGGTACGTCTTCTGGGTTAACGTATTCTGGACGAGAAGCTGCTACGTGCATAGCAACATGTTTTAGAGTTTCAGCATCGCCTTCACCCGCAACAACAACACCGATCTTCTCACCGTGACGGTAAGTAGCTAGTGCAGCGCCTTCAACGTATTGAACGCGACGGATGTTAACGTTTTCGCCGATTTTAGCTACTAGAGCAACGCGAGTTTCTTCGAACTTAGCTTGTAGTTCTTCAACAGAAGCTTTAGAAGCTAGTGCGTCTTCAGCAACTTGGTTAACGAATGCAGTAAAGTTAGTATCTTTTGCTACGAAGTCTGTTTGACAGTTAACTTCAAGAAGAACAGCTACACCGTTTGCTTCTTTAATAGCGATAGTACCTTCAGCAGCAACGTTACCTGCTTTTTTAGCAGCTTTAGCAGCGCCAGACTTACGCATGTTTTCAATCGCTAGCTCGATGTCACCGTTTGTTTCAACAAGCGCTTTTTTACATTCCATCATACCTGCGCCAGTACGTTCGCGCAGTTCTTTTACTAGAGCAGCAGTAACAGCCATTCTCTATTCCTCAGTTAAATTCTGGATAAGGTAAAAATTGAGGGCCTACATTATCGGCCCCCAATACTAACTATAACCTAGCATATGTTTCAGTTATTGACGCATACGCTAAGTGAGACTCGGAGCCGCTATTATTCAGCTTCTACGAAACCGTCTTTTTCAGCAACTACAGCAGCTACGTCTTTGTTACGGCCTTCATTTACAGATTCAGCCGCAGCGTTTAGGTATAGTTGTACTGCACGGATTGCGTCGTCGTTACCTGGGATAACGTAGTCAACGCCGTCTGGGTTAGAGTTAGTATCAACAACCGCGAATACTGGAATACCTAGGTTGTTTGCTTCTTTAACTGCGATGTGCTCGTGATCAGCGTCGATTACGAATAGAGCGTCTGGAAGACCGCCCATCTCTTTGATACCACCAAGAGATTTCTCTAGCTTCTCCATTTCACGAGTACGCATTAGAGCTTCTTTCTTAGTTAGTTTGTCGAAAGTACCGTCTGTAGACTGTGCTTCAAGATCTTTTAGACGCTTGATTGATTGACGAACAGTTTTCCAGTTAGTTAGCATACCACCTAACCAACGGTTGTTTACGTAGTATTGGTTGCTTGCAAGAGCAGCTTCTTTAACAGCTTCAGATGCAGCGCGTTTAGTACCTACGAAAAGAACTTTACCTTTTTTCTCGCCAACTTTAACTAGCTCAGCTAGAGCTTCGTTGAACATTGGTACAGTTTTTTCTAGGTTGATGATGTGAACGCGGTTACGAGCACCGAAAATGAATGGCTTCATTTTTGGGTTCCAGTAACGAGTTTGGTGACCGAAGTGAACACCAGCTTTCAGCATATCGCGCATTGATACAGTTGCCATTATAAAATCCTCTATGGGGTTAGGCCTCCACATCCCCCATGCATCCGACTCCTAAGCTAATACTTGGAGCACCCCGGAACACGTGTCGGAATGTGTGTGATTTAAGATAAAAGTTAATGGACCAAACTCTGATTCGCCATTAAAGAAGAAAACAGACCCTGATTCCGGCGCGCTTTATACCATATTTTTCACCTTTATGGCTAGAAAAAAATGCCTTTCACTTGCAGTCTTCTCTCATTCAGATTGGCTAAAATACGACAAATAGTGCGCAGACCTTAATGATAGTCGAGGACGATCAAAACAATTCTTATTTGACTGTTTCCTTGCGCTTCCACTTTCCACTGATACAATAACGCGATTAGCACGCACCAAGTGCAAACATGTATATAGAGTAAAGCCGATGTCTGTAAAAATTAAGAATGCTGAAGAAATAGAAAAAATGCGCGTTGCTGGTCGTCTAGCAGCAGAAGTTCTAGAAATGATTGAACCTTATGTAAAGCCAGGTGTGACAACTGAAGAGTTGGATCAAATCTGCCATAAACATATCACCGAAGTTCAAGGCGCAATTCCAGCACCTCTTAACTACCACGGTTTTCCAAAGTCAATTTGTACTTCGATCAACCATATTGTTTGTCACGGTATCCCTGCGACTCAAGATACAACGTTTGGTCAAATCTCTCGCCCTGCGGTACTAAAAGACGGTGATATTCTTAATATCGATATCACGGTGATTAAAGATGGTTACCATGGTGACACGTCAAAAATGTTCCTCGTTGGTGAAGTGTCTCCTGCAGATAAGCGTTTATGTATGGTTGCTCAAGAGAGTTTGTACCTATCCCTTAAGAAGGTGAAACCAGGCGTCCAACTTGGCGAAATTGGTACAACGATTGAGAAATACATCAAAACCAACAACAAGAATAACCCAAGCACAAAATTCTCTATCGTTCGTGACTACTGTGGTCATGGCATTGGCGCAGAGTTCCATGAAGAGCCTCAAGTGGTTCACTACAAAAATAGTGACCGCACAATCCTTCGCGAAGGTATGACTTTTACAATCGAACCGATGATCAACGCAGGTAAATTTGGCTGCCGTTTAGATGACGAAGACGATTGGACTGTGTACACAGCCGATGGTAAGAAATCAGCGCAATGGGAACATACTATTTTAGTTACAGCTGACGGTTGTGAAGTCTTAACTCTACGAGCAGAAGAATCACTACCACGCTTCTTAGTTAACGCTTAAGCACTGATAAAATTGAATCTCGCTGAAAATATCCCTGCTCGCAGGGATATTTTTTTATCTGTCACTATCTGGTAGATTCGTTTCAACAAATATTTAATTGTTATCTCAAAAACGAGATACCAGCATGGATGCTATGACTATGCCTTTTCAGTCTCCTTTAACTTTTTCTGATGAACAGCTAACCATCAGTGAGTTAAAACAACAGCTCGAACATTTTGCCCAATATCAAAAGCAAGAGTTTTTAAATCACCACCCAGTGACCGATCTCGTTCTTGGACGTTCGGAGTATATGGATTTACTCCTTCATCGTTTATGGCAACACTTTGGTTTCATGAACATTGCCGAACTGAGTTTAGTTGCTGTTGGCGGTTATGGACGTGGAGAACTTCATCCGCTGTCTGATATCGATATTTTGATCATATCGAACAACAAAATCGCTGAAGAAACAGAACTCAAAGTCAGCGAATTTATTACTCTACTCTGGGATCTACGCCTTGAAGTAGGTCACGCGGTTAGAACCGTAGATGAATGTTCAGAAATTGGCCGAGCGGATCTGACTGTAGCAACCAACTTGCAAGAAGCTCGTTTATTAGCAGGCAGCGAAGATACCTTCCACCGCTTGAAAATGTTGATTCATTCTGAATCCTTCTGGCCAAGTGAAACCTTTTACAAAGCTAAGATTCAAGAGCAACGCGAACGTCATGCGCGCTATCACGATACTACCTACAACCTTGAGCCTGACATCAAGTCAACTCCCGGTGGTCTGCGCGATATTCACACCTTAAGCTGGGTTGCTCGCCGACACTTTGGTGCGACTTCCCTCTACGAGATGAGTCGCTACGGCTTTTTAACCGATGCGGAATATCGTGAACTGGTTGAATGCCAAGACTTCTTGTGGCGTGTACGTTTTGCTCTGCATATGGAGCTAAAACGTTACGACAACCGCCTAACCTTTGGTCTTCAGGCTCAGGTAGCCGAACATCTTGGTTTCACCGGTGAAGGTAACCGCGCCGTTGAAATGATGATGAAAGAGTTCTATCGCACCGTTCGTCGTGTCGCTGAACTCAATAAAATGCTCCTTAAACTGTTTGATCAGGCAATCTTAAATAACGGCGAAGAGTGCGAGCCAGAGATTCTAGACGACGATTTCCAACGTCGTGGCAATTTGATCGAGGCAAGAAAGCCAGCCTTATTCCAAGCTAGACCAGAAACAATTTTGGATATGTTTCTGCACATTGCCAATGATTCAACCATTGATGGTGTCGCTCCGGCAACCATGCGCCAATTACGTACTGCGCGACGTCGTTTAAACAAGTTTTTACACACCATCCCAGAAGCTCGTGACAAGTTTATGGAGCTAGTTCGTCACCCAAATGCGCTGCACAGAGCTTTCAGCTTAATGCACAAATTAGGCGTTCTAGCAGCTTATCTGCCGCAGTGGAGCCAAATCGTTGGTCAGATGCAGTTTGACCTATTCCACGCCTATACGGTTGATGAACACAGTATCCGCCTACTCAAACACATCAATACCTTTAGTGATCCTGCCAACCATGATAGACACCCTATTTGTTGCGAAATCTATCCAAAGTTGCAGAAAAAAGAGCTGCTCATTCTTGCTGCGATTTTCCATGACATCGCGAAGGGACGAGGAGGAGATCACTCAGAGATAGGTGCGGTAGAAGCGTATGATTTCTGTATTGAACATGGGCTTTCAAAACCAGAAGCCAAACTTGTCTCTTGGTTGGTGCTCAATCACCTTCTTATGTCTGTCACCGCTCAGCGTCGTGACATTTACGATCCTGAAGTAATAATCGAATTCGCGAAGAAAGTTCGTGACGAAGAGTATTTAGAATATTTGGTATGTTTAACTGTCGCGGATATCTGTGCAACTAACCCTGAACTTTGGAACAGCTGGAAGAGAACCCTGCTTGCAGAGCTTTTCTATTCAACTCAGCGAGCCCTGCGCCGCGGATTAGAGAACCCTGTTGATGTGCGAGATCGTATTCGCCACAACCAGCAGCTATCTTCAGCGTTGTTGCGTAAAGAAGGCTTTACTAGCAGAGAAATAGAACTGCTGTGGCAACGTTTTAAGGCCGATTACTTCTTGCGTCATACCCATAAGCAAATCGCTTGGCACTGCACTCATTTATTGCGCCATCAAGATCCAACTCAACCTTTAGTGCTGCTAAGTAAAAAAGCTACACGGGGTGGTACAGAAATATTTATCTATACCAAAGACCAACCGTCTTTATTTGCAAAAGTCGTTGGGGAACTCGATAGACGTAACCTTAACGTTCACGATGCTCAAATCATGACCAGCAAAGATGGTTATGTACTCGATACCTTCATGGTTCTGGACCAGAATGGAGCGGTGATTGAAGAGGCTCGTCATCAAGCACTAAGCAAGCACATTGTTAATGTGCTAAAAAGCGAAAAAGTGCTGGAGCTCAAAACGCGCCGACTACCTCGTCAATTGAAACACTTTACCGTTAAAACCAAGATCGACTTTTTGCCTACGAGAAGTAAAAAAAGAACGCTTATGGAGTTCGTTGCGCTAGATACCCCTGGGCTACTAGCGACTGTAGGCGCAACATTCTCCGAGCTAAACTTGGATCTTCATGCAGCGAAAATCACCACAATGGGCGAACGAGCAGAAGACTTGTTCATTCTAACCAGTCCACTTGGTAATAAACTCAGCGAAGAGGAAGAGATACTTTTACGCGAACGATTAATTACCAATGTTTCGGAGCTTGCACCCGATTGAAATTGTTACAAATAGCGATCTTGTCCACAAGTTAATCGATTTAAGCAAAATCCGCTATCTAACACACTTCGAGACTGCTACATTTAACTCAGGGTCTGTGTAAAATTCAAACTATTCAGATCCTGTAAAATTGATGTAAAACACAAACCTAGAGGTCGCTTATGTTTCCACACCTCAATGGCTTAGGAATCCAAGATCCTAGCCAGATAGAACGCTACTCTTTACGCCAAGAGGCGCAAAAAGATGTGTTAAAAATCTACTTTAAGAAGCAAAAAGGTGAATTATTCGCCAAAAGTGTAAAGTTTAAATACCCAAGGCAGAAAAAAAGCGTTTTGGTTGACAGTGGAAGTCATCAATATAAAGAGATCACAGAAATCAACCGCAACTTGACGTTGATTATTGATGAACTCAACAAAATAACCCGACCAGAGACACCACAAGAAATCGATGTAAAACAGAAGATTTTGAAAGATCTTCGCCACTTGGAGAAAGTGGTCGCAAGCAAGATAGCGGAAATCGAAGCAGACCTCGAAAAACTTTAGTGCTCGCATAAGGCATTAGGTATCAAAGAAACGGTTATAGAAAAGGTTCCCACTGGGAACCTTTTTTAGTATCTAATCTTTTATTCTGATTTAACCTGCGATTATCACATCCAGCCAGACCAATACCCCACAAGGCCAAGACTCACAGCGGACATCACACCAGCCACTAAATCATCAATCATAATGCCGAGACCACCATGAACACGTTTATCTAGCCAGCCAATTGGCCAAGGTTTTACCATGTCAAAAAAGCGGAATAACACAAAGCCAGATAATATCCATTTCCAATCAAAAACTGGCAGATTGAACAACGGTACTATCAGCATCGTGATCCAAAAACCCGCAAATTCATCCCACACTATAGAGCCATGATCGTGCACTTTCATGTCATCGGAAGTGATCTGACAAATTCTGATACCAACGATACTGGCGATAATCACCACAGCAACATACAGCCACAATGGTAGCTGCACCAACAACAAGTAGAATGGAACTGAGGCAAGAGTACCCATCGTACCCGGCACAACTGGCGATAACCCGCTACCAAAACCTGTTGCGAGCAGGTGCCAAGGGTTACTTAATGAAATTAATGATTTAGGGTTAGTCATACCTCTACCTTATTCATCAGCCTTAAAATGATCATATCCTTCCAATGACCAATTCAGCTTTTTACCTTTATGGTGTAATTCAAACGTGCCAAGAGGACGAATTTGACCAATACAGGTCACTTTGGTTCCTGTATGAGCAAGAGCACTCTCAAGCGAACCCTTATTTCGTTCTGGAACCGTAAAACATAACTCATACTCTTCACCGCTGGTTAATGCACATTGCTGCGCAGCGGAGATGTCACCCATAAACTGCAGTAACTCTTTGGAAATAGGTAGTAAGCTGGTATCGATTGAAGCACCGACTTGTGAACGATTTAAGATATGTCTTAAGTCAGCAATAAGACCATCAGAAATATCAATCGCAGAAGATGCCAAATTGAGTAGCGCCTGCCCAGCCAATACTCTTGGATGGGAAATATAATGACGTTTTTCCAATTCTAGAGCGAAAGGCTCATGTCTTTTCGCATCATCAAGAACCACACTCAAACCCGCTTTGCTGTCACCAAGTTCACCAGTCACATAAATCCAATCACCGACTTTGGCTCCTGAACGAGTAAGTGCTCGATTATCGGGTACAAAGCCCTGAACGGTTAAGCTAATACTCAAAGGTCCTTTAGTCGTATCACCGCCAATCAGTTGAATATTGTAGTAGTTAGCGAGGTCGAAAAAAGCATCACAAAATGGCTTAAGCCAAGCTTCATCTATTTTAGGTAAAGTGAGAGCCATGGAAACCCAAGCTGGTGTTGCCCCCATGGCCGCTAAATCACTGATATTTGAAGCTAACGCTTTATGTGCCACCCACGCTGGGTTAGCGTCCGCTAAGAAGTGAGTACCTGCAACTAAGGTATCTGTACTGATGGCAATACGTACACCTTCTGGCGCTTTCACTATCGCGCAATCATCCCCAAGCGAAAGATGAACATCTTTGCGCTGAGTTTGACGAGCAGAAAAATATTTATCGATTAGGTTAAATTCACCAAACATTCGGTCATTCCAATCCTGTCGAATAGACATCTAATATTCACGATATAAAAAAGGTCAGCAATTGCTGACCTTTCTATACTAAATCGAATTACGATTTTTTGCGTACGTGAGGAGCTGCTTTATCAAGCACACCGTTCACAAACTTATGGCTATCTTCCGCTGCGAATACTTTCGCTAGCTCAATCGCTTCATTGATAACCACTTTGTAAGGTACATCATCACGACGAGTCATCTCGTACATTGCAAGACGGAGCAATGCTAGCTCCATCATATCTAGGTCTTGCATTGGGCGAGAGACAAAAGGTCTTAGCTTGCTATCAAGTTCCGTGTGGTTAAGCACGACACCCGCTAAAAGGTCGCGGAAATACACAACGTCAGTTTCTGGAGCAGCTAGAGCTGGTTCAGATGCGTGATGCTCTTCTTCATCATACTTACCATTCGATAAAAATTGCTCCTCAATTGTTGCAACATTATCTTTAGTAATTTGCCACGAATAAATAGCTTGTAGCGCAAATTGACGTGCATTACGACGTGCGGCTGGTTTCACACTGGCCCCCATTAGGAATCTATTTCAGAAAGAACGTTAATCATCTCAAGTGCGCTTAGTGCAGCTTCTGCACCCTTATTACCAGCCTTGGTTCCTGCGCGTTCAATAGCTTGATCGATTGTATCAACAGTTAGGACACCAAATGCTACTGGAATGCTGAATTCCATAGACACTTGCGCCAAACCTTTATTCATTTCACTACAAACATAGTCAAAGTGTGGTGTACCACCACGGATCACTGAGCCTAGAGAAACGATAGCGTCAAATTTACCTGTTTTTGCTACACGTTGTGCAGTCAATGGTAGTTCTACTGCACCAGGGCAGCGAACAACGGTAATGTTATCGTCACTCACCTGTCCGTGACGCTTTAAAGTGTCGATGGCACCAGACAATAGACTCTCGTTAATAAAACTGTTGAAACGAGAAATCACAATCGCAACTTTTGCATTTGGTGCTGGGAAACCACCTTCTATCACTTTCATAAGCTTTCCTTTAACTCTGGTTCATCAAGTGAGAATCGCCGGATTCTAGCATAAGTTTGTGAGCTATATCTAATGGAAATTGGCTCGCATAGTTATGAATAACCAACATTCAATCACTTGAATTCAATACTCTGAAGAAATTTAACCCGTAATAGATACCTAGTACGGGCTCATTTTAATGTGTAGTCATTGATTTGTTCGAAAACGTCTTCAACCTACTCGCAAACATACTCAACTACGTTTAGACCAAAGCCGCCTAACGCGTGATATTTTTTCGTTGGCGACGACAGTAAACGCATATCACGAACACCTAGGTCAGCAAGAATCTGTGAGCCCACACCTACTCGACGTGAAGTACCCTGTTTCTTCGCCATTGCTGGAGCGTCACCACAGTCTTGTTGTTCAAACATCTTGATACGATGAACCAGCAAATCACTCGACTCTTCATTGCCAAGAATCACCAACACACCACCTTCTTCAGCGATGCGTTTCATTGCGCTTTGCAGAGTCCAACTACGGTCAGAACTTCTATTACTGTGAAGAATATCAGTGAAAGTGTCTTGTAGGTGTACGCGAACTAACGGTGCGCTCTCAGTCAAGTCACCTTTTTGCATCGCAAAGTGAACTTGGTTATCGATAATGTCGCGATATGTCACGAGTTCAAACTCACCATATTCGGTAGGCAACTTACATTTCGCTACGCGTTCAATCGTTGTTTCGGTGTTATTGCGGTGCTCGATAAGGGCTGCGATAGTGCCAAGCTTGATATCGTGTTTCTCAGCAAAGATTTCTAAGTCCGGACGACGAGCCATGCTGCCGTCGTCTTTTAGAATTTCAACGATAACAGATGCTGGTTCTAAACCTGCTAGACGAGCCAAATCACAGCCAGCCTCAGTGTGACCAGCACGAACTAATACACCGCCATCTTGAGCTGTCAGTGGGAAAATATGACCAGGCTGAACCAGATCAGAGGCTTTCGCATCTTTTGCCACCGCCGCTTGAACCGTACGTGAACGGTCTGCTGCAGAAATACCTGTAGTCACACCTTCTGCAGCTTCAATTGATACTGTAAACGCAGTGCTGTACTGAGCGTTGTTATCTTGCACCATTGGTGGCAAGCCTAACTTTTCACAGCGCTCTTTAGTCATCGTTAAACAGATTAAGCCACGACCGTGAGTCGCCATGAAGTTAATAATTTCAGGGGTGATATGCTCGGCAGCAACAATCAAGTCACCTTCGTTCTCGCGATCTTCGTCATCCATCAGGATAACCATTTTACCAAGGCGAATATCTTCAATAATTTCTTGTGGCGTACTAATTGGCATTGTTTTTAGTCCTATTGTTAGCCGCTTATGCATGTTCCATTAAATAAATGGATACAGAGTTAAGCAAATCCGTTCTGTTGCAGAAATTCCATCGTTAATCGAGATTCAGGTTGTTTCGCTTGCTCTCGACCTTGTAGCAAACGCTCCAAATAGCGCGCTAATACATCCACTTCCAAATTTACTTTTCGACCGACTTGGAATGAGTCAATTGTCGTTTCCTGAGTGGTATGCGGGACGATGGTCAGTTTAAAAGCGTTTTTACGTAAATCGTTGACAGTTAGGCTAATACCATCAACGGTAATTGAGCCCTTTTCTGCAACGTATTTGTTCAGTTCTTCAGGGAGTTCAACCCAAAATTCAATAGCTCGACCAACGATGTTGCGCTCAACAATTTCACCAACACCATCCACGTGGCCAGAAACAATGTGTCCACCGAAACGTGTTGTTGGAAGCATAGCTTTTTCCAAATTCACTTTGTCACCAGCTTTGTAGTTGGCAAAACTGGACTTCTTCAACGTTTCTAATGAGAGATCGGCACTGTAGCTCGAACCATTAAAAGCGACGACGGTGAGACAAACGCCGTTGGTCGCAATACTGTCACCCAGTTTAACATCAGACATATCCAGCTTGCCGACATTCACGGTAATGGTGACATCTTCGCCTTTAGGTGTGATTGCGGTGAGTTGGCCGACCGCTTCGACTATTCCAGTAAACATAGCGTTAATCTTTTCTTTTTAAGTCAGTAGGTTTTGGTATCGCAACAATACGAATATCAGAACCCACCAATCGACAATCTTTTATATCGAGATCCATCACTTGTTGCATGTCAGTTAGACCTAAAGCACCAAATAGACCTCGACCATCACTTCCCATTATTTTAGGAGCCAAATACAAAACCAACTCATCAACTAGCTGCTCTTGCAGCAGAGATTTCGCCAATGTTGCACCAGCTTCAACCCAAATATGGTTGATATTATGTGTCTTGGCTAATGTTGCCAAAATTTGGCGCAAATCTAACTGACCATGGGCATTCACTTCAACCGTTACGTCAGCATTTTCATCACTGACTCGTAATACTGAAGAAGGTGAAGCATAAAGCGCCAATTCAGGATGCAGTTTATTCTGTCTATCTAAAATGACGCGAACAGGCTGACGTAGCTCGGTTTCCGGATACACATCTTTGATACTTGCAGCAAACTCATTCCAACGAACGGTTAAGGATGCATTGTCATCAATAACCGTTTGGCTGGTAGACAAAATCGCCCCGGCTTGCGCGCGATAATGTTGCACATTTTGTCGAGCTTGCTTCGACGTTATCCATTGGCTTTTGCCATTCGATAACGCGGTTTGTCCATCGATGCTTGCCGCCATTTTCAATTGAACGAATGGCATTCCCGTTTGCATACGTTTGATAAACGCAGGGTTCAACGCTTTAGCATCGGCTTCAAGTAGTCCTACTTCGACTTCAATTCCCGCATCTCGCAGCATTTGAATGCCACGACCAGAAACTTGAGGATTCGGATCTTGCATTGCACAGATAACTTTCGAAACACCTGCTTTTATCAATCCTTCCGCACATGGAGGTGTGCGTCCGTAATGAGAGCAAGGCTCTAGAGTGACATAAGCCGTGGCGCCAACAGATCGTTCACCAGCCATTCGCAAAGCATGCACTTCAGCATGAGGCTCACCAGCACGATAGTGGAAGCCCTCACCCACGATGGTCTCACCTTGAGTGATCACACACCCAACATTGGGATTAGGCGCAGTGGTAAAACGACCTTTTTGAGCAAGCTTTATCGCTCGCGTCATCATTTGGTGATCAAAAGGGGTAAACATTGTCATCATCTATTTGTAATCAGGTAAATTCGTAAACTGTTGCTAGTCTTCCAGCTTGGCAATTTCTTCACCAAACTCACGTACATCTTCAAAGCTACGATAAACCGACGCAAATCGAATATAAGCCACTTTATCTAACTCTTTTAGCGCGTCCATAACGAGGTTACCAATCAGTTGACTTGGGACTTCTCGCTCACCAGTTGCTCTCAGTTTCGATTTAATAGTACTGATTGCAAGCTCAATAGAATCAGCACTTACAGGGCGTTTTTCCAAAGCACGTTGTAAGCCACCAATCATTTTGTCTTCATCAAATGGTTCGCGATTGCCATTGGATTTGATCACTCTTGGCATCACTAATTCAGCAGTCTCAAACGTTGTAAAACGTTCGCTGCAAGCAAGACATTGGCGACGGCGACGAACTTGGTGTCCATCAGCCACAAGACGGGAATCGATTACTTTCGTATCGTTTTCAGAACAAAAAGGACAATGCATACCACCTCCATAGTAAGAGTGTCAGTTTACAGGAATCACTAATATTAAGAAAACAAAAAGGGGCGTCATACGCCCCATTTCAATCGATTAATTACTTAAATAACAGAATATAACTTACGTTAGAAATAAGTAATTAAGCGCGAGATAAGTAATTCGCCTTACCTACCCACTTGTAACTGGTGAGCTCTTCTAACCCCATTGGACCACGGGCATGTAGTTTCTGAGTAGATACCGCCACTTCCGCCCCCAAACCGAACTGTGCACCATCCGTAAAACGAGTCGACGCATTGACATAAACCGCTGCAGAACCTGCGGTATTAATGAATTTCTCAGCATTGAACAGATCGTTTGTCATAATCGCATCTGAATGGCTAGCATTGTGTTCACGCATGTGGTCAATCGCTTCATCTACGTTCTGAACCACTTTTACACCTAAGGTGTAACTTAGCCATTCTGTGTCAAAGTCACCATCTTGCGCATCACGAACGTTACTCGCAGATTGCATCAACGCTTTTGCTTTAGGCTCAGCTACAAAGGTGACTTTATCATTGAGTTTTATGATCAGCTTTTCCAATAAAGGCTTTGCAATGTCTTGATGAACTAAAAGAGTATCGAGCGCGTTACAAGCCGATGGTCGCTGAACCTTTGCGTTTTCAATCACATCCACGGTTTTGTCTAAATCTGCACTTTGATCAACGTAGATATGACTGATACCAAAACCACCAATGATCACTGGGATGGTGCTGTTTTCTTTACACATTTTGTGTAAACCCGCACCGCCACGAGGAATGATCATATCCACATAGTCATCCAGTTTGAGTAACTGAGAAACCAATTCGCGATCCGGCTTTTCAATGTACTGTACTGAAGCTGCAGGCAGTTGCGCTTTTTCCAAAGCAGATTGAATGACCTTTACTAACTCCATATTAGAGAAAAAGGTTTCTTTACCGCCACGTAGAATGGAAGCGTTACCTGTTTTCAAACACAAAGCCGCAATGTCGATAGTTACATTTGGTCGTGCTTCGTAAATAACACCAACCACACCAAGAGGAACACGACGTCGAGACAACGACATACCGTTTTCCAATACTTTACTGTCGATCTCGCTACCAACTGGGTCGTTTAAACTAATAACGTTACGAACATCGTTAGCGATCCCCGTTAAACGCTCTTTATTCAGTAGTAGACGATCGAGCAACGCATCAGATAAACCAGCTTCACGACCGAGTTCAATATCTTTAGCGTTGGCACTTAGAATGACATCCGCATTGGCTTCCAGCTCATCAGCGATGATGGATAGTGCTTGGTTTTTCTGAGCCGTTGTAGCGGTAGCAAGTTGAAAAGCCGCGTCTTTCGCTGCTTTTCCCATAATTGTTAAATCCATGCCTATCCTCGATTTATTCTTGGATCACGACCATATCATCTCGGTGAACGACTTCTGAGCCGTAATCATAACCAAGAATGTCGATAATCATTTTACTGTGTTTGCCTGCAATTTTTGCCAGATCAGAATTTGAGTATGCTGCGATTCCGCGCGCAACGAGTTTTCCTGACTTATCAGTGACTCGGACAACTTCACCACGGGAAAACTGACCTTGAACACTCACTACGCCTTTTGCTAGTAAGCTGCTGCCTTTTTCATTGACTGCTTTCACAGCGCCGTCATCGATGATGATATCTCCGGAAGCCGAAGGTCCTGCTAATATCCAGCGTTTGCGATTTTCCAATGACTCTTCTAATGGTAGGAAACGAGTTCCTTGTGGCGCATCACTCAGTGAATCAAAAATCACGTTTTCACCACGACCTGCCGCAATAATAACTTCAATGCCAGCTCGGCGAGCAATATCTGCCGCTTGCAGTTTCGTTGCCATACCACCAGTACCTAATGTGGTACCGCTGCCACCAGCAATTTTACGCAAGGTATCATCAATGGTTTTCACTTCTTTGATCAGTTCTGCATTTGGATCTTTGCGCGGATCAGCAGTGAAGAGACCTTTTTGATCGGTCAGAAGTAAAAGCTTGTCCGCACCACACAAAATCCCCACCAATGCCGACAAGTTGTCATTATCGCCAACTTTGATTTCGCTGGTTGCCACTGCATCGTTTTCATTAACCACAGGAATAATATCGTGTTCAACTAAAGCATTAATGGTGTCGCGAGCATTTAAGAAGCGTTCACGATCTTCTAGATCGGCGCGAGTTAGCAGCATTTGGCCAATCTTGATGCCGTAGATAGCAAACAGAGATTCCCAAACTTGAATCAGCTGACTTTGTCCAACCGCAGCAAGCAACTGTTTGCTCGACATTGCGTTGGGCAGTGCGGGGTAACCTAAATGTTCGCGGCCTGCTGCAATTGCACCTGAAGATACAATTACCACTGAGTGGCCTTGCTTTTTCAGTTCTGCACACTGGCGAGCAAGCTCAACCATATGAGCTCTATCAAGAGCGAGTGTGCCACCGGTAAGAACACTGGTTCCTAGTTTTACAACGACAGTTTGCGCTGTAGTTCCGCTTTGCTGATTCGTTTTCATGCCTTCTTCTTCAAATTGAAAACAATTAAGAGAAGATGTTTTAGCAATCAACAGCGATAAGCACAAGAAGAAAAAGGTGCTAAATAGCACCTTTTACGTTCAGTAACATTCAAATAGCTAAAATCACACAAATTCTACTGATTCTTCATGCATAGAAAGCGATAAACCGAAACGTTCGTCTAACGTTTTCTCTAGCTTCTTATGAAACTCATCTCGATTTTGAATGACATCAGACAACGCAGACTCAGGAATCGATTTTGCCTCCCATTCACCTGCTAGGTTGTAACGACCCGACTGATATTTTGCCTCATATCCAGACTCAGTTTGACCGAGCACCATCCACCAGCCCCAAAACTCACGTTTCTCTGGAGCTTTTCTGTCATCCACACATGCAGCTAAACAATCAAACAAATAGCTACCTTCTTTACATTTTCCTTCACGTAAATAAGGACCAATTGCTTTGAATGCGGATAACAAACGGTAGTGCGTCGGATTTTTCGTCCCTTCTGGCATAGGATTCTCCATTTCCATATATAAGAATAAATATCACTATTATTTATATGCCTAAAAAGGCATATAAATGACGTAAATATTACTCTTAACTAATTTAGGAAAAATGTCACCTACAGAGTTCTTCTTGAAGCCACTTTATCGCCAAATCGAGGGATTGCTCATATCCTTGTGTAATTGTCTTGCTTTTTATCTGCTTAGCTTTGCCACCTTGACTAAAAAGCGCCACGAGTTGATTGTCAGACAATGGAGAAACAGGATCACCTTCCAAACCAACCGCCAAAATCGGCACCTTTGTTCTTCGGCTGCTTAAGAAGCCTTGTGTTTTCAATGACCAAGCTTTCATTTGACCAGATAAACTATCAATATCAACCGCATCTTTACCTAATCGCGAAGCCAATATGTCGAGATACATTTTAGGCATCTGTTTCAATTTGGTTGGAGATGACCACACATCATGTATCGGCGCACCAATAGCGACACACGCTTTGACTTTTTCCTGCTCTAGGAATGACAGGCGAACCATCGCATTTCCGCCAAAACGAAAACCGATTAGACCAATGCAAAAATGATCAACCCAAGGCACATCCGCTAATTGATTAATCACGGCCTGATGCAGACAAGATGTATCTTCAGTCAGCGGCCATTGCGAACTGTGACCAATAGAAGGCATATCGATGGTTAACATGGCAATGTCGTGCTTTGCCAAGTAGTCACGGAAAAGTCGCCACATGTCAGTTTGCAAGCTATCTAAACCAGCACTAACAATCACCACTGGGCGAGGTTTATCAGTGTTCGAGAGATGTAAGTAACCAGAAAATTTCTTGTTCTGATAAGTAAAATCTAGTTTTTTAACCGTAAAACTGGTCAATTCTGCCGCTTCAGAATAGGCTTTGGTTGCTAACACCTGAGCTTGTAAAGCCAAATTATCATTCTTTAAATGCGGATAGCCGGCAATACTAAAACAGAGCGACGCTTTGAAGAGTTCCTCTGCCGCAGCGTCACCTTCCAATACAGAAGATGTTTTTTGATGCTGCATGCCAAGGCGTGTCCATTCGAATGACCAGTTGCCGTTATGGTAACCCATTACAGTATCGAGCCAATCGTCATCAGTTCGCGAATGTGTGGATGAAGCAATGCGTGAAAGCACCTCTTCTTGTTCTATAGGATTCACCCCCTGCCATACCCATTGCAGACGGCGCACGTTGCGGTACCAAGAGTAACCTTCTTGCTTCTTCTTGTTTTGTAAAAATTCCAAATTGCTAGGCATGTATTGAGTCAGCGCCGACGTCTCTTTCGCCTGCTTACGCTTTACAAACAACGTCTCTGACAAATTTATATTGTTATCTTCTTCAGACATAACCCAGTCTCGCTAAATAAACGATTTATTTGTTTTATATAGTAATAAAAAAAATGACCCAAGAAAGGGTCATTTTTAAGTAAATGCTATTTTTCAATAAAGCTTATGTTTAAACACAAGCTGTAAAGGTTTATTTGCGCTTACGATTCACTGGTTCAACGAAAGAAAGTTGCATATCCCAAGGCTGCTCAATCCAAGTGTCTTGTTCAATATCAACTACGTATTCATCAACTAAGTCTTTGCCTGCTGGTTTTGCACACACAGTGACAAACTTAGCTTTTGGATACATTTCGCGAATTTTGCGCGCTGTATCGCCGCTATCAACCAAATCATCAACGATAAGGAAGCCTTCTCCGTCATGCTCTGGTGCTTTTAGTACTTTCATATCACGCTGGTGATCGTGGTCGTAGCTAGAAATACATACTGTATCTACATAGCGAATACCCAGCTCACGAGCAAGAATAGCTGCTGGTACTAAACCACCGCGGCTAACACCTAGGATACCTTTCCATTGTTCTGCAGGCATTTGACGCTCAGCGAGTTCACGACAATAGTTCTGCATATTGTCCCAAGTGATAACGAATTTTTTGCTCATTGTAATAAACCTAATTTAATACATGTTATGCGTGATGAATTTCACCACGCCATTAAAATCTTAAGCGAAAATCAACTTAGCCAAGAAGATAGCAGTCATAAACCACACACTTGCTGAGATCTCACGGCCTTTACCGCTCAGTACTTTGATTGCGGTGTAAGAGATGAAACCTAATACAATACCTTCAGCGATAGAGTAAGTCAGAGGCATAAGCAAGCAAGTTACTACAACTGGAGCTGCTTCAGAAAGATCTCGCCAGTCAACACCAACAAGACCAGACATCATCAGAATAGCAACGTAGAAAAGAGCGCCTGCTGTTGCGTAAGCTGGAATCATCCCCGCTAATGGCGAGAAGAATAATGCAAGAAGGAACAAAATGCCAACTACAACTGCGGTTAAACCAGTACGTCCACCAGCAGCAACACCCGCAGTACTTTCTACGAAAGATGTTGTATTTGAAGTACCAAGCAATGCACCGATAGAAGTTGCAGTAGAGTCAGCAAGTAGCGCTTTGTTCAGGCGAGGAATCTTACCGTCTTTGCCGATTAAGTTAGCTTTAGTTGCAACACCAACTAGCGTGCCAGCTGTGTCGAATAGGTCAACAAACAAGAATGCGAAGATAACTGAAATCATACCGATGTTGAAAACACCAGCAAAATCAAGTTGTAGGAAAGTAGGTGCAATGCTTGGTGGAGCAGACACAACGCCATGCCATTGAACGTCACCAAAAATGATACCTAGTCCAGTAGTAAGCAAAATTGCAATCAATACTGCACCTTTAACACCACGGTTAACTAAACCGATAGTAAGGAAGAAACTTACTGCAGCTAGTACAGGTGAAAGGCTAGTAAAATCACCAACGGATACTAGTGTAGCTGGGTTATCTACAACGATTTTTGCGTTTTGCAGTGCAATAAATGCCAAGAACAGACCGATACCAGCAGAGATACCCGTTCTTAGAGACATTGGAATTGAGTTAATGATCCATTCACGAATCTTAAACAGACTCAAAATAATGAAAAGCACACCAGAGCAGAATACAGCAGCTAGCGCAACTTGCCATGTATAACCCATTCCAAGAACAACAGAATAAGTGAAGAATGCGTTCAGACCCATACCAGGAGCTTGAGCGATTGGGTAGTTGGCAACAAAGCCCATAATGAAACAGCCAATTGCAGCGGCCAAACAGGTCGCAACAAATACTGATCCCTGATCCATGCCAGTTGCAGATAAAATGGCAGGGTTCACAAAAATAATGTAAGCCATTGTCAGGAACGTAGTTACACCTGCAATGATCTCAGTACGCACGTTTGTACGGTGTTCACTGAGTTTAAATAGCCTTTCCAGCATGATCGAGTCCTAATAAAGGTAAAAAGTAAACGGTTGCGTAATCGATTGGGCGCAGATTATAAAGACATCAGATCACAAATTCCAGACCGAATTTATTTTGATTTTAAAAGTTCTAACAATCAGTTATGCATGGCTCTTCATAGAAATCGGCATATTTCACTAAAATCAGTGAAGTTGTTAATACTATGTAAAGACAAAAGTAACAGGCAAAAAAAAACGCCACCTGAGTTACAGATGGCGGTGAATCATACTGACCACTCTAAAAGTAGCGGCCAAAAACAAATTCCAATATAGGGGTGAACATTACTGTTCAAATCACATGCATTTGGTCTCACTTACCAAAGCCTGTGGGGTGTAACGTTGCAGATTGACATAACATCTTTCTTTAACATTACGAGGGTAAACTCGCTTCGAAATACTCACTTTCGAATTGGTTATTAATATACCACAAAGAAAAAATATTACAAATTTATAGTGAGTGAAATCACATATTGTTTATAAATCTTACAAACCACTCAGATTAATTGGTAATAAAATTACAGAAATGACGTTTTATTTTTGATTTACATAGCAAAAACAGTGCAACTTATTGAGTAAGTTAATTTTAACATACGAGCTACCGCTCATTTCTCAATTATTGTCTGTCAAAAAATCCCCATCCATGCCACTACTCGATTTAACGACTCAATGGTATGCTGTCCACCAAATATTGCCCCGCCAGACAGGTTATTTCTCTAAATTTACAACCTCTCGCCACTATTTAATCGGGGTATAGATAAATAAAGGAGTCATCTATGTCTGAGTTCCATTCTGAAATAAGCCACCTATCACCAGCTCCAGTTTGGCAATTTTTCGATAAAATCTGTTCAATTCCACACCCTTCAAAACATGAAGAAGCGCTCGCTCAAGCCATTATCGGTTGGGTAACAGAACTTGGTTTAGCTGTTCGCCGTGATGCAACAGGCAACGTGTTTATCAAGAAACCAGCAACACCAGGAATGGAAAATAAGAAAGGTGTCGTACTTCAAGCACATATCGACATGGTTCCGCAGAAGAACGAAGACACAGACCATGACTTCACTAAAGATCCAATTCAACCTTATATTGACGGTGAATGGGTAACGGCAAAAGGCACAACGCTTGGCGCAGATAACGGTATGGGTATGGCAGCTTGCTTAGCAGTATTAGCATCCACTGACATCAAACATGGCCCATTAGAAGTGCTACTAACTATTGACGAAGAAGCTGGCATGACCGGCGCATTCGGTCTTGAAGCAGGTTGGTTAGAAGGTGAAATTCTTCTTAATACCGATTCAGAGCAAGAGGGCGAAGTGTACATGGGCTGTGCTGGTGGTGTTGATGCTTCAATCAAGTTCGATATCAAACGTGAAGCAGTTCCATCTAACTTTGTGACGCGTCAGCTTGTCCTCAAAGGTTTAAAAGGCGGCCACTCAGGTTGCGACATCCATACTGGTCGTGGTAACGCAAACAAGCTACTTGCTCGTTTCCTATCAGGTCACGCCAACGAGCTCGATCTGCGTTTAGTTGAGTTCCGTGGCGGCAGCTTACGTAACGCCATTCCACGTGAAGCATTTGTTACTGTGGCACTTCCTGCAGAAAATGAAGCTAAATTGGTAGAGCTTTATAGCTTCTATACAGATCTACTCAAATCAGAGCTTGGTAAGGTTGAAACCAATATCGTAACGTTTAATGAAGCAAAAGCCGTTGATTTAGACATGTTCGCGCTTGCTGATCAAAAACGTTTCATTTCAGCACTTAATGCGTGTCCAAACGGTGTTATCCGTATGAGTGATGAAATTGAAGGTGTCGTAGAAACTTCATTAAACGTGGGGGTGATTACCACCGAACAAAACCAAGTAACGGTACTGTGCCTAATTCGTTCGCTGATCGATTCTGGCCGTAGCCAAGTTGAAGGCATGCTAGCGTCCGTTGCTGAGTTAGCGGGTGCATCGATTAAATTCTCTGGCGCTTACCCAGGCTGGAAGCCGGATGCAGACTCTCAAATCATGCACATCTTCCGTGATATGTATGAAGGTATCTACGGAAACAAACCAAATATCATGGTAATTCACGCAGGTCTCGAATGTGGTCTATTTAAGAAACCTTATCCAAATATGGACATGGTTTCATTTGGTCCAACAATTAAATTCCCGCACTCTCCTGATGAGAAAGTAAAAATCGACACTGTTGAATTATTCTGGGAACAAATGATTGCTTTACTGGAAAATATCCCAGCTAAATCTTAAGTTTGTTGACAGAAAATGCTGACACTAAGCCGAAGCTAAACCCTTCGGCTTTTTACATTTTTTACAAATATTTTTTGTCGATACGAATATTTTTTTTCATTAGCGAGAGAATAATCACTGCTGTTAGAGTGCGCGTCCTTGAAGTTCCCAGAGAAGTTCACCACACTCTATTCAAGGCATTACGTCTTCACGACGCATATGCGGGCTGTTCTCCATTTCAGCCTTAAATAAATTCCAAACAAAACACTAAGATACTGCGATGAAAGAAAAAATGACTGTCGGATGGCGAGAGAGACTTAGCCTTCCTGGGTTAGGTATTGATAAAATTAAAGCGAAAATCGATACCGGAGCCCGCACATCTTGCTTACACGCATTTAAGTTAGAAAGCTTTACTAAAGAAGAGAAACTTTGGGTACGCTTCTGGATCCACCCAAATCAACACGATGTGGATACAGTTGTAGTTTGTGAGGCAGAAGTAATAGCAGAGAGAACAGTACGAGATTCAGGTGGTCATGAAGAATCCCGTTACGTTATTAAGTCCGACATCTGTTTAGGCGGACAAACGTGGCCTGCAGAAATTACATTAACAAATAGAGAAAATATGGCATTTCGCATGCTTTTAGGCCGTACCGCGATGCATCATAGGATTATCGTTGATCCAACCGCATCGTTTTTAATTCCTTTTGAGGCACCCAAGTTATGAAAATTGGTATTCTGTCACGTAACTCTTCGCTATATTCAACCAAGCGATTAATTGAAGCTTGTAAGCAGCGTGGACACGAAGTAAAAGTGATTGATGCTTTACGTTGTTACATGAATATCAATTCAGACCAACCTGAAATCCATTTTAAGGGTGAAGAGCTGGCTGGATTTGATGCGATTATTCCTCGAATCGGTGCATCAGTAACCTTCTATGGTACGGCTGTATTACGCCAATTCGAAATGATGGGTGTGTACCCTGCAAACGAATCTGTAGCGATTAGCCGTTCACGAGACAAACTGCGTTCAATGCAGTTGCTTTCTCGCAAAGGGATTGGTATGCCTATTACAGGTTTTGCTAGTAAGCCGGATGATGTTAAAGACTTACTAGACATGGTTGGCGGCGCACCTGTTGTGATTAAATTGCTTGAAGGTACTCAGGGTATCGGTGTTGTTCTTGCTGAAACTCGCAAAGCGGCTGAGAGTGTTATCGAAGCGTTCATGGGCCTGAAAGCTAACATCATGGTTCAAGAATATATTAAAGAAGCAGGCGGTGCGGATATTCGCTGTTTCGTCATTGGTGATAAAGTTATCGCCGCAATGAAACGACAAGGGGCAGAAGGCGAGTTCCGTTCTAACCTTCACCGTGGTGGTTCAGCATCACTGGTTAAGATCACACCACAAGAACGTAAAACAGCTATCGAAGCCGCTAAAATCATGGGGCTGAATGTCGCTGGTGTTGATTTACTTCGCTCGGCAAGAGGACCATTGGTCATGGAAGTAAACTCATCTCCAGGCTTAGAAGGCATTGAAGCTGCGACCGGTAAAGATATCGCCGGAATGATTGTCGAATTTCTAGAAAAAAATGCGGCAAGTAAAAGGACAAAAACACGTGGTAAAGGCTAGAAAATATAAGAACGCAGCATACGAATTCCTGGGGGAGAAAATTCCCCCAGCAACCAAACAAGTCATTGAATTGGAAGGAGCGAAACTCTATACCCACTCGCCCCTTTCCATTCCTATTGAAATCATTCATGGCGCTTTACCGGGTCCTGTCCTTATGGTCAACGCGGCCATCCATGGTGATGAACTCAACGGTGTTGAGATCGTAAGACAACTGATCAATTCCATCGATCCGAAAAAACTAAAAGGTACTCTGATTACCGTACCTATTGTTAACGTATTCGGCTTTATTCATAAGTCACGTTACTTACCAGATAGACGTGATTTAAACCGCTGCTTCCCGGGCAGCGACAGCGGGTCTCTGGCTTCACGAATGGCGCACATCTTCTTTTCTCAAGTCGCCCTCAAATGTGATTACATTATTGACCTGCATACTGGTGCTATTCACCGCACTAACTTACCGCAGATCCGCGCAGACTTAAGCAATCCAGAAACACTGCGTATCGCTCAAGCCTTTGCTACCCCTGTAATTCTCGACTCTCCATTAAGAATGGGCTCTTTACGTAGTGAAGCAGAGAAATCGGGTATTACCGTATTAACCTATGAAGCAGGTGAAGCGCTTCGCTTTGAACCGATCGCAATCAGTGCAGGTGTCGTAGGCGTGAAACGAGTAATGCAGGCAATCGGCATGCTAAGAGCAAGTCGTAAGAAACTACCCAACTCTGTCATTGCTAAATCGACCAGCTGGTTACGTGCAGAAGCGGATGGTATTTTGCGTACCGTCGTCTCACTGGGAGACCGAGTGGCAAAAGGTCAAGTATTGGCCTACATCAACTCACCTTTAGGCAACGTTGAAGTTGAAGTGAAAGCGAATAAAGGCGGTATTGTTATCGGTCAGCAAACGCTACCACTAGTGAATGAGGGAGATGCTGTATTCCACCTCGCATATTTCACACAAGATGACGATATGGTTGAACAGTTAGTCGGTGACTTTATTGAAGAAGTGATTGAAGTGGATTTGGAGCCTCTGACTACCGGTCAGATAATGCCTCCTTCACCATCGGAATAAGGAAATATTCTTAGCTCTCATTTTTCACTCAATAAAAAACCTTGGTATCACTACCAAGGTTTTTTTGTGTCTGATGGGATTAACCAAATGAAGCCCAAATTACGGTTGCCACCAGAATAGGACAGACAAACTTCACATACCAAGGCCAGATTTTACCAAAGGCGCTTTGGCGGAATTCAGGGAAACCTTGCTCTAACTCTTTAAGCTTGGAGTTACGATTCCATACCCAGCCACCAAACAAACAGAACATTAAGGCCGCTGTCGGTTGCAGATATTGAGTCGCCGTTGTTGCGACTAAGCCAAACAGTTCACCGAAGTTATAGACAATCACCACACTGAATAGCGCGATTAAGCCACCTAACACCCAACTGGTTGGCGTACGTTTAGTATTAAAACGTTCGGATACTAACGCTACCGGACATTCCAGCATGGAGATCGATGAAGTCAAAGCGGCAATCGTCAGGAGTAAGAAGAACACGATTGCAAACAGTTGTCCAAACACGCCCAAACTATCAAACATTAGCGGTAGAACAGTGAAGACGAGCGTATCAGAGCTCAGTAGTGAGCCATCTTCTGCGTAAATTTGAACCCCTTTATTCATCGCAACGAACATCGCAGGAAGAACCACTAGACCAGCGATAAAGGCAACGCCTGTGTCAACCAAAGTAACGTTCATCGCCATTTTAGGCAGATTCTCTTTCTTACTTAGGTAAGAGCCATAAATCAGCATTGAACAGCCACCAATGGTCAAAGAGAAGAATCCTTGCCCCATTGCCGCAAGAATCATCTTACGGTCAAAAACCTTATCGAAGTCTGGCACTAAGTAATGTTGCAAACCTTCCATCGCGCCCGGTTGCATCATGATGTAAATAAACAGCACACCAAACAGCACAAACAGAGCTGGCATTAGTCGTGTTGACCATTTTTCAATGCCCTGCTTAACACCACCTTGAACAATCAAGATAGTCAAAACATAAAATACAATAGTGCCGAAAAAGTTGCGCTCAACACTAAAACCCTTGAACCATGCCGTCGCGCTTTCCATACCCAGTAAATCAGTAATAGCACCCAGCATAAAACAGATGATCCAGCCACCAACAATACTATAAAACGCCAAAACAGCGCTTGGTACACTCAGACCTAACCAGCCTACTAAAGCACCGGCTTTCTTAGCCGTAGGATTCGCCGTCAGTGAACGCATACTATCCACTGGGTTTGCTTGTCCCGAGCGACCGATAGCCATTTCGACCACCAGCATAGGAAACGCAACAACCAAAATGAGAACTAAATAAACTAAAAGGAATGCGCCACCACCATTGCTGGCTGCTTGAGTCGGAAAGCCCCAGATATTACCAAGACCAACGGCTGCACCTGCTGCGGCCAATACAAATCCAAGACGAGAACCAAATGTTTCGCGGGTATTACTCGATGTCATTACTACTCACAAATATCACCAAACTAGTTGACTAGTACATTAAATGAAATTAGCTACTGATACAACAAATGGCAGTACAGTTTGCTGCTTTAATAAGCGATTATTTACTATTTATTGCGTAATATTTAATTTACACCGATTAAACGCACAGAATGCTTGTTGAAATCTTGTACAACGTACTGATCTCGACCGTTCTTCTTGGCCATATACAACGCCTGATCAGCCTGATGAAACAGTTCTTGATAATAAGCCATTGTCGGTTTTGCGATTTGAATACCGCCGATACTGATCGACAAATATTCACGCCCTGCGACAGGAATATAAGGATGAGGGATTTTTAGGTTATGAACCGCCTCTTTCAACTTCTGACCATATTCATTGAGATCAAGAGGCACATCACTGGCGAAGACAACACAAAACTCTTCTCCACCAAAGCGAGCAACTATTTTGTCTCCACTGTATTCAATGGATTCCAACCCTTTAGCCACCGCCTTCAACGCATTATCGCCGTCCAAATGACTTAGGTTGTCGTTATAGAGTTTGAAATAGTCGACATCCACTAAATAGAGAGCGATATAGCTAAAATGGTAATCGTTTATAAAAACGGTAAGACGACTTTTTAAATGACGACGATTTGAAAGCTCGGTAAGAGGATCGTGCTCCGATTGCCAACGCAGATCTCTACGGCTAGCTTCCAAATCATTCATGATTTTGTTTATCGTTCTGGCAAATCCCTTCATTTCTTTCGAAATGAAATAAGACTCATCGGGAATAAAGCCGCCCTGAGCTTGAAACTTTTCCAGTACCAGATTGGCGTTGTTAATAGGTGTAACTAATGACTTAGCCAGCAAAAGGTTAATGAAATAGAACATGATGGAAAAAGCCAAAAGTGCAAACACCTCCTCCCAAACAATAAAGCTTGGAATCTTGACCCGATGGTAAACCTTTATCACCACGCCAGAATTACCGCTGTAATCCAACTTAGAGATATAAGAAATATTCTCGATAGGATGAAGATTTAAGGTGTTACTTTCGTTCACCAAAATATCAATCTGAATGCCTGTCGCTTTATGCACGTCTTCCGCAAACTTCTTAGACAGCTTCTTGAAAAAGATCATATACCCCTTGTCGCACGCTGTCGCATCACTCATACAAACTCGAGTGGTTGCAGCAAAATACGG
Source organism: Vibrio sp. HM8-C (assembly GCF_058630515.1). Taxonomy (NCBI): domain Bacteria; kingdom Pseudomonadati; phylum Pseudomonadota; class Gammaproteobacteria; order Vibrionales; family Vibrionaceae; genus Vibrio; species Vibrio sp. HM8-C. Next base: position 58,314 of record NZ_JBMMKS010000012.1, on the reverse strand, counting down.
CTCATGGTCAATAACGATGAAGCGAACTACCGCTTTAACAAAATTGGGTTCAAGTTGCTCCGCTTCATTAAGTATGGTTGGGAAGTATTGCGTATAACGATCATCATCGACTAGGTGATTTGTGCTCACATCCAGCGTTTTACCCCATACGAAGGTTTTATCCGGTGCGAAGACAAAAAAACCATTAATGACTTGTGAGGTGTAAGAATGAACACCGATGCTGTCTTCAACAAATTCTTCATTGGGAGACCGAATGAAATCAACCATGTCGTCCCACGCAGCATAGTCCACCATCGAATCACCAAGTTTAAGTTTGGCGAACTCTATAATGGTTTCAACACGTTCGATTTCCTCTGTCTGTAGTTCTTCAGCTTGAGTAACATGACGATCGTAGGTCCATATATATTTAAACCCGAGATAACAGGCAACAAAGCAAATCACCACAGAAATAGCGGTCAATATCGTTATCCAACGAACACTAATATTGTTAAAAATCATCTCACCTACAAACACACCAAAGTAAAAGGAGCGCTTAATGCGCTCCTTTAGTTTAGATCGTAAATACTTGGTAGTTCTTTAGTTCAGGTATCTTTTTGTGCAATTCTTGCTCTTGCTCAACAATATCATCAAGGGATTCACACAGTTCTTTGCCTTCTTTTTCCACGGCCTCTTGATGCTCTTTCAAACGAGATTCAAACTTAGCGGTAAGCTGACTCATCGTATTGCCTAGCTCAGTCAAGTTAATACCACCATCCTGCTTCATTTTTTCAGACACAGCATCAAAAGCGCTTGAAAAGAATTCCTGACTAAACAGTGCCTTTGCTTTCTCAAAATCTTGCTCCCACTGTTGAGTCATCGATTCGAAGGTATTGGCTGGCAATACAAAATCTTCACCTTGGTAATAACGACTTTCGATGTCAGAAAAGAACGTTTTCATCGATTGTTTAACATCCTCAAATGCATTTGGAGAATCGAGGCTTGCCGCAACGTCATCGAGAAGATCACTGGCAACATCCATTCCCTTCTGAGCCAACTCTTTTGCGCGAGGTACTGCGGAACTTACACTTTCTCGGTAGGATTGAATAGCCTGTTGTTGAGAGCTGTCGAGCTCAATTTGTTCGCCATGCAGATAGAGACGGTTGCTCTCATCCATCACAGCGGTATCACCACTCGTTGTGTGTATTTCAACATTCGAACCACTGAGATGAACTTCATTTTGGACATCAATTTTACACTGAGCTGCCCATACCGATGAGCTACATAACAACGAAGCGAATAAGATAGTCTTTTTCATACATGTCTCTAGATAAAATTTTGTTCAACAATATCGGATATTGATAGGACATAGGTTAACACAATGTTAGTTATTCACTTTATCGCAACTACTAATGCCGATATCTAATGCGCAGGAATTTTCATACCTAAAAATTTTTACGCATCTTATGTCATCATTCGTTAAACAACAAAAGTTAAAAGAAGCTCAACTGTTTTGATTGCTCCTCAGGCTTTAACATTACTGACAATCCCAATAACCGGATCTCTCTTCCCTTCTGCCGTTTGAGAACATCACTCAGTAACTGTTTAAAATCATTCAACTCTAATTGTGGATGTATATGTTCAATCGTCGTGAGTTGAAAATCGGCAAACTTAACTTTTATTCCCTGCTTGATGATTGCTCTATCTGGACTTGCTTTGGTTAACCTCATATCCAACTCTGGAAACAGCTTGTCCTCAATAACCTGCCAGCACTCCTCGTAGGTGGAGATGTTCTGGCTAAAAGTACGCTCAACACCAACAGATTTACGTTCTCTTTCAACCACAACTTCACGATTATCTATTCCGTGGCTTTTCTTCCAAAGCGATGCTCCGAGGCGGCCAAACTTACGTAATAGTTCACGATAATCACTGTTTTTAATGTCTTCACACAGATAAAAACCCGCTTGATGCAGCTTCTCCAGACTGACTTTACCTACGCCGGGAATCTTCTCCAACGGCAGTTTATCGACTGTCATTTGAACTTCTTCTGGGGTGACCACGAACTGCCCGTTAGGTTTGTTAATGTCCGACGCTACTTTTGCCAGAAACTTTACAGGAGCTACTCCAGCTGAAGCCGTAAGCTCAAGCTCATTCCAAATATCTTTTCGAATAGCTTGAGCTATTAAGGTCGCGCTGCCGTGACAAATATCCACATTGGTGACATCGAGAAAAGCTTCATCTAAGGACAACGGTTCAATAATTGAGGTATAGCGTTGGAAGATAGCGTGGATTTTACGTGACACGTCCTTATACACAGACATTCTTCCCGGAACGACCAACAATTTAGGACACAACTTCAAAGCCTGAGCCGTAGGCATAGCAGAACGAACACCGTATTTGCGTGCTTCGTAATTACAGGTGCTTAATACACCCCTTTGTTTTTCATGCCCACCAACAGCCAATGGTCTGCCGCGATACTCAGGGTTATCGCGCATTTCAACAGCAGCATAAAAACAATCCATATCAATATGAATGATTTTTCTCGTCGATTCTTGATCCACACGCCACCATAACAACTGTATAAAAACACAGTTATTGTAGAACCATTTTCAGCAAAACGAAAACAACTTTCTTACGATGACGAAATACCGAATCAGTCTGTCAATTAATCATCTTATTCCTACATCTGATAAATCAGTTCTAATGTATAAAAGGCACCCTGTTAAAAAACCATCAATCGGCATCGATTAAAATTAAGGTAAAGCTATCGTGAATCGTTCAAGCAATTCTGTACTCGTTATAGATGGAAGTCGTATTTTTCGTAACTACCTTAGCACTCATCTAGCTGAGCTCGGCTTTGATGTCACAGTTTGTGAAGACCTAGTGCAGACTAAACAAGCCATAGAAAAGCGTACAGACTACGCTTTTGTGGTGTCTTGTTATCACCTGCTTGATGCCGAAGATGGTGAAGTTATCGACCTCCTGTTAGAGAAAAATCTCAAAGTAGTTGTACTCACGGCTAAGTTTGAGCAAGAAACTCGACAGGAATTTCTAAAGAAAGGTGTGCTTGATTACATTCTTAAAGACAGCCTTAGTTCAGTTCAGTATGTCATTCCATTCGCAAAGCGAATTAAGAACAATCAGTTTCACCATGCTTTGGTGGTTGATGACAGTGCAATGATTCGTCGCACAATTTGTCAGTTACTTGAGTCTCAGTACATCCGCACCATTGAAGCTTGTAATGGCGAAGACGCGCTAGAAAAGCTCGCACAAAGCCCAGATATCAGTCTAATTATCAGCGATAACTACATGCCAGAGATGACTGGCCTTGAAATGATTCGTGAAATCAGACGCCATTCCATTCACGATGATGTTTCTATTCTTGGTTTATCAGGTTCGGATGATAAGGCCATGACTGCGCAATATCTAAAGGCAGGCGCGAACGATTTTTTACATAAGCCGTTTAATCAAGAAGAGCTGTTTTGTCGCGTTAATCAGCTATTGAATATGCAAGAAGCGACGAAAGAGTTGTTTAAGCTAGCCAATCAAGACTCATTAACCGGTCTGTGGAACCGCCGCTATTTGTTCGATACCGTCGGTAAAAATTCAGCCGAGCGCTGCATCGCGATGCTTGATATCGATTTTTTTAAGAAAGTAAACGACAACTATGGTCATGATGGCGGTGATGCAGCACTAACGCACATTTCAGGTATGCTTAAATCCTTTTTCGGTGATCATATAGTGGCTCGATTTGGCGGCGAAGAATTCTGTATTCATTATGATGGCGAGTTCGACAAGTTCTGTAAGCAACTAGAGCGTATGCGTAGATGTATTGAAGCTGACCACGTAATGCACCAAGGACAGGTCATCAAATACACTATCAGTATTGGCGCTACATCAATGAAGGGAACACTCGATGAGCAAATCAAAGTGGCAGATACACGTCTATATAACGCCAAAGAAGGCGGTCGGAATCAACTCATCAACTTCTGATCAACCTCAAAAGAAAAAGGGTTCTATCAGATGATAGAACCCTTTTTTGTAGCATTTCAAAACTTATGCAATACGGTCTTTTTCCCAAGCAGCGAGCTTCTCAGCTCTTACCGCTTCGCGAGCTTCGCGCTTTTTACGTGCATCGCACGGTTCTGGACAGTTACACACTTTCTCAATGCCCACAGCACCTAAGCCACCGCAGCTGCCTTTCACTACTTTCTTCTGGAAAATATAACCAACAGCCATCGCTGTAATTACTGCCAGAAAAACGCCAAAAGTAATCAGAAACGTACTCATAATGACATACTCACTTCGTTATTTGCGGTTTAAGAATGGTTTGAATGCGCTCGAAGAAACTTCTTCAAAACCGTCATCCGTTTTCACAATCATAAACACAGGAATGTTGTTTTGCTCTGCGATCTCAATACCTTTCACTTCGCCTAGCACCATTAACCCTGTAGCAAGACCATCCGCTGTCATACAAGATTTATCTAATACCGTCACCGACACAACACGATTATTAATTGGGCGCCCTGTTTGAGGGTCGATAATGTGTGAATAACGTACACCATCACGCTCAAAATAGTTACGGTAGTCTCCTGAGGTCGCTATCGCGTAGTCGCCCGGCTCAATGATTTCTTGAATTGTACGTTCATCAACGGTTGGCTTCTCTACTGCGATACGCCAGCCAACACCTTCACGATTCACGCCTTTAAGACGGATTTCACCACCAACTTCAACCATGTAGTTATTGATGCCTTGAGACTCGATATAGTCAGCAACCACATCAACACCCCAACCTTTTGCAATGGTAGAAAGGTCAACATACAAGTGAGGCAAGTCTTTACTTAGCATATTGCCTTCAACACTCAAATGTTCAATGCCGATGTTCGCTTTGCGCTCAGCTAACTCTTCGTCAGTAGGAACCACTTCAGGGCGCGCTTCTGGGCCAAACCCCCAAAGGTTAACCAATGGACCTACAGTGACATCCAATGCACCTAAAGTCACACCGTTCAAACGAATCGCTTCACGAACGACAGTTGCAGTCTGAGGTGAGACTTCAAACGGTGTCGTATCTTGGAACTGATTAAAACGGCTAAGTTCTGACGTTTTGCGATATGTAGACATCTGGTCATTTACTTCTTCAAGTAAGCGATCGATCTCTTTATGCAAATCATCAGACGATGGAATGCCGTCTTGCTGAAGATACTTAATGTTGTACGTAGTACCCATCGTTGGGCCGCTTAAATGAACTTGCTCTACTGGTTTTTCACAACCAGCTAAAAGCAATAAAGAAGCTAATGCAACAAGCCAAGTTTTCACTTGTTTACTCCTATTGAGGTAAGTAGATATAGAGAATCCATGTGTATGTCACACATAAACCTTACGAGATTCTCTATACAAACTTGAAAAAATTATGGCTGACTCATTTGAGTCAGCCATTTAATCAGACACTTAACGGGGATTAACCACCGAAGTCATCCAACAAGATGTTTTCATCTTCTACACCGAGATCTTTCAGCATGCCAATAACAGCTGCGTTCATCATCGGTGGACCACACATGTAGTATTCACAATCTTCAGGAGCTTCGTGGTCCTTCAGATAGTTTTCGTACAGTACGTTATGGATGAAACCAGTGTAACCATCCCAGTTATCTTCTGGTTGCGGATCTGATAGCGCACAATGCCATACAAAGTTGTCATTTTCAGCCGCTAGGCCGTCAAAGTCTTCTACGTAGAACATTTCACGCTTAGAACGTGCACCGTACCAGTAAGACATCTTACGCTTAGATTTCAGACGTTTTAGCTGATCGAAGATGTGTGAACGCATTGGAGCCATACCAGCACCACCGCCTACAAACACCATTTCAGCATCAGTATCTTTCGCGAAGAACTCACCAAATGGACCAGATATAGTACATTTATCACCAGCTTTTAGAGACCAGATGTACGAAGACATTTGACCTGGTGGTACATTCGGGTTATTTGGCGGCGGAGTCGCGATACGTACGTTAAGCATGATAATGCCGAACTCTTCTGGGTAGTTAGCCATTGAGTACGCACGAATGATGTCTTCATTTACCTTAGACTCGTAGCGGAACAGGTTGAACTTGTCCCAGTCGCCACGGTACTTTTCAGGTACATCGTAATCCGCATATTTAACATGGTGAGCAGGCGCTTCAATCTGGATGTAACCACCAGCACGGAAAGGTACTGATTCGCCATCTGGAATTTGTAGCTTAAGCTCTTTAATGAATGTCGCTTTGTTATCGTTAGAGATAACTGTACATTCCCATTTCTTAACACCGAAGATCTCTTCTGGAAGTTCGATCTCCATGTCCGTTTTCACGGCAACCTGACACGCAAGACGCTCACCTTCACGTGCTTCACCTTTAGTAATATGGTCAAGCTCAGTAGGTAGAATATCACCACCGCCAGATTTGATTTTTACGCGACACTGACCACATGAGCCACCGCCACCACATGCCGATGATACGAAAACGCCAGAACTCGCCAAAGCGCCAAGAAGCTTGCCGCCTGGAGAAGTAACGATCGATTTGTCTGCATCGCCATTGATTGAGATTGTAATGTCACCTGTTGGTACTAGCTTAGATTTAGCGAAAAGAATCACTAGAACTAGCGCTAGAACAATCAGAGTAAACATCACTACACCAAGAATAATGTCCATTGACTATTCCTTAATTGTTGCGGTTTACCCGTCTTACAGTTGAACACCAGAGAATGACATAAAGCCAAGCGCCATTAGACCAGCAGTGATAAAGGTAATACCTAGACCACGAAGACCTGGAGGCACATCTGAATACTTCATTTTCTCACGGATACCTGCAAGAGCGACGATAGCTAGCATCCAGCCCAAACCTGAACCGAAACCGTATACTACAGACTCTCCGAAGTTGTAATCACGCTGAACCATGAAAGATACACCACCAAAGATTGCACAGTTAACTGTGATCAGTGGAAGGAAGATACCTAACGCGTTGTACAGAGGTGGGAAGAAACGGTCTAAGATCATTTCTAGAATCTGTACTAATGCAGCGATTACACCGATAAAGGTAATGAAGTTAAGGAAACTTAAATCCACACCTTCAGCAAGCGCATCTGGTTTAAGAACGAGGTTGTAAACTAGGTTGTTCACAGGAACAGAAATGGTTAATACCACTGTTACCGCAATACCTAGACCAAATGATGTCTTAACTTTCTTCGATACCGCCAAGAAGGTACACATACCCAAGAAGAAAGACAGTGCCATGTTCTCGATGAAAATCGATTTCACCAGCAAACTAATATAATGTTCCATGACAACCTTACTCCTTCGCTTCTACTTGTTCAGGCTTGAAGGTACGAATCGCCCAAATCATAAATCCGATCAGGAAGAATGCAGAAGGTGCTAATAGCATCAAACCGTTTGGCTGGTACCAACCGCCGTCTTTAATAAGAGGCAGAACTTCCATACCAAATAGCTTGCCAGAACCTAGAAGCTCACGGAAGAAACCAACACTGATAAGTACGAAACCGTAACCTAGACCGTTACCAATACCATCGATGAAAGACGGGATTGGGGCAGACTTCATTGCAAATGCTTCTGCACGACCCATTACGATACAGTTCGTAATGATAAGGCCTACGAATACTGAAAGCTGTTTAGAGATATCGTATAGATATGCTTTCAGAATTTGGTCTACCACGATTACCAAAGATGCGATAACAGCCATCTGAACGATGATACGTACGCTGCTTGGAATGTGGTTACGGATTAACGAAACGAAGAAGTTCGACAATGCAGTTACAAACGTTACTGCAAGAGTCATAACGAAAGCCGTCTCTAGTTTGGTAGTCACTGCTAGAGCAGAACATACACCAAGAACTTGTAGCGCGATTGGGTTGTTATCCAATACTGGCGCTAGAATGCTCTTTTTAAGATCTTTTGCGCTAGACATTAGTTAAGACCTCCGTCACGAACTTTTGCTAGGAAAGGACCAAAGCCCATATCACCTAACCAGAAGTCAAATGTATGTTGAACACCATTACTGGTTAGCGTTGCACCTGAAAGAGCATCAACACCATGCTCAGAACCTTGTGGTGCGCCACCTTTTACAACTTTAATTGCAGGTTTGTGGTTCTCATCAAACAGTTTCTTACCTACAAATTGAGCACGCCAGTTAGGGTTTTCAACTTCACCACCCAATCCAGGAGTTTCGCCTTGTTCATAGTAAGTGATGCCAGAAACTGTATTACCATCAGTTTCAACCGCAATGAATGCGTACATCATAGACCATAGGCCATTACCGTGGATTGGTAAGATTACTTTAGACACTTGTTCGCCATCTTTTACAAGATAAACGATACCTGTGTTTGAGCGACGAATGATCTTCGCTACGTCTTGCTCTGATGAAAGTTTAACTGAAGTTGCATTATCTTTTGCTGCTTTACGCTGGTCAAAAGTTGCTGCATTACCGTCAATAAAATCACCAGTATTTAGGTCAACTAGACGAGGTTCGATGTACTTAGAGTACAATTCAGGAACCTTACCTTGTTCAGTGATACCTGCTACTTGAACGATTTTGCTTTGCTTATCAAGCACAGCATTCGCCTTTTGCTTGTCTCGCAGGCCAACAGCCGCTGTCGATACGATGATTGAGCACACTAGGCTCAATGCGATAACAACAAACAGCGTTTTCTTAATGCTATCGTTATTACTTGCCATAGCGCGATAATCTCCGCTTGATGTTTTTCTCTACCACAATATGGTCGAACAGAGGAGCAAACAGGTTAGCGAATAGAATCGCTAGCATCATGCCTTCTGGGTATGCTGGGTTAACCACACGGATTAGTACACACATAGCACCAATCAAAATACCGTATGCCCATTTACCTTTATCTGTGAACGACGCTGATACTGGGTCCGTTGCCATGAAGAACATACCGAATGCGAAGCCACCTAGAACTAGGTGCCAATGCCAAGGCATGTTGAACATCATGTTGGTTTCAGAACCAATCACGTTGAACAACGTAGAAAGAGCAATCATACCGATCATCACACCAGCGATGATGCGCCATGAAGCAATACCCATGTAAACAATGAAAGCAGCACCGATTGCTAGAGCAAGCGTTGACACTTCACCGATTGAACCTGGAATATTACCAATGAATGCATCCATCCAAGTGATAGCTTGACCAGTTGCAGCATTCATCAGAGCACCGTTACCACCTTGAGCCCATTGGCTAAGAGCAGTAGCGCCAGAGAAACCATCTGCAGCAGTCCACACTAAATCACCAGAGATTTGAGCTGGGTATGCAAAGAATAGGAATGCACGACCTGCAAGCGCTGGGTTTAGGAAGTTACGACCAGTACCACCGAAAACTTCTTTAGCAACAACAACACCGAAGGTGATACCTAGTGCCGCTTGCCATAAAGGTAGCGTTGGTGGAACGATCAATGCGAAAAGAATAGAAGTAACAAAGAAACCTTCGTTAACTTCGTGCTTACGCACCATACAGAACAACACTTCCCAGAAGCCACCAACAATAAATACTGTTGCGTAAATTGGGAGGAAGTATGTTGCACCCAGTAGCATTTTACTGCCCCAACCTGCATCAGACGACATAGTGCCGCCAAGCATTTCAGTCAGCCAGTAGTGCCAGTTACCATCGATGATAGTAGCCAGTTGATCACTTGCATACATGTGGTGAAGTGCAGAGATAGCTTGACCACCTGCGTTGTACATACCCCAGAACATTGCTGGGAACACAGCTAACCAAACCATGATCATGATACGTTTTAAATCAACGCTATCACGGACATGAGAGCCTCTCTTTGTCACAAGACCTGGCGTGTAAAATAGAGTCGCAGCAGCTTCGTATAAAGCAAACCATTTCTCGTGTTTACCACCTGGTTCAAAGTGATGCTCGATGTCTTCAAGAAACTTTTTAAGGCCCATGAAAATTACCCTTCTTTCTCAATCTTATCGAGGCATTCACGAAGTAACGGACCGTACTCGTATTTACCAGGACATACAAAGGTACACAATGCTAGATCTTCTTCGTCAAGTTCTAGTGCGCCAAGGCGTACTGCACTATCAGCGTCACCAGCACACAGATCACGAAGCAACAGAGTTGGCTCCATATCTAGCGGCATAACTTTTTCATAGTTACCAATTGGCACCATTGCGCGATCACTACCGTTCGTCGTCGTTGTCATGTTGAACAACTGACCTTTGAACAGGTGACCTAAGAATGAGCGAGTAACAGAGAACTTGTTCTTACCAGGCATAGCCCAACCAAACAGTTCCTTCTCACGACCTTCGCGAAGAACAGAAACTTGTAGGTGGTAACGACCTAAGTAAGCGTGTGGACCTGTCGCTTTTGTACCAGTCAGTACAGAGCCAGAGATCACGCGAACTTCGCCAGGCATCATTTCGCTATCCGTAAGCTGTTCAAGGCTTGCACCAACAACTGTACGAACTAAGCGAGGATTGTTTACGACAGGGCCAGCAAGAGAAATAACACGCTCGCTATATAACTCACCAGTTAAGAACAATTTACCGACAGCGATAACGTCCTGGTAGTTAATGTACCATGCCACATTTGCTGCATTGACAGGATGCAGGAAATGCATGTGTGTACCAGCTAAACCAGCTGGGTGAGGGCCGTCAAAGACATGTTCTTCAACATTGGACTGAGTTGAGCGTGGTAAGCTAGTACCTTTTTTACAAACGTACACTTTACCGTCAGTCAGAGCTGAAAGCACATCAAGGCCAGCAACGAAGGCTTCTGAATTGTCGTTAATGATAACCGTCGGCTCTGCTGCCAATGGATTAGTATCCATAGCAGTAACAAAAATAGCCTTAGTCGTCGAATCAACTGCCGGAACCTTGCTGAACGGACGAGTACGCAGCGATGTCCAAAGACCAGAATCAACTAGCTGAGTTTTAACCGCTTCACGGTCAAGGCTACCTAGTTGATTAGCTTCAAACTTGTCGAACGTCACTTGGTCATCACCTGCCACTTCAATCACTACAGATTGAAGAACACGTTTTGCACCACGATTAATTTCAACAACTTTACCGCTGACAGGTGAAGTAAACTTCACGCCTGGATTCTTCTTATCTTCAAAAAGAACTTGAGCTTTCTTTACTTCATCACCTACGCGAACATGCATAGTAGGACGCATGCCGACGTACTCTTCGCCAAGCAAGGCGACTTTGTTGATGGCTTTGCCATCATTAATCACCTGGGATGGAGTTCCTGCAATAGGAAGGTCCAGACCCTTTTTTATTGTAATCATACGCACTTGCACTACTTTATCGGGAAAAAGATTCATTCATTGCGCAAATTCGAGGCGGTGGCCATTCCAACTTCAACTGGAAGCGTGTAATGACAAAACTAAACCGTCTCTAGACACGACATTATAATATCTGTCCGCCTTGGTTGTTTAATAACCAAAAGCGCAACATACTTTTAAAAATCACATTACAGATTTGAGATGAGATTTATCAAGGGCAGTAGTTTAGCACCTTTTGCGAATATGATGCCATTCAAGATCTCTAGATTCGTGATTTTATTTGGTCAATAATTCGTTTCAAAGGTGCATTAATAATCATTATTTTGATACGTCGCACAATTATTTCACCCACCTAAAAAACGCGGTTATTTTTACACTTTTATTTGAAAAAATAATATTTCTTATGCCTTTCTCAAGCCCCAGTTGTATATGAACTGTTAAAAATTTAATCAACTGGAAGAAAAAAAGCGAGCTGTTGGATCACAATTATCCACCCAAACACATCGGACTATCTGGTGCTTTTTTCTTCAACTCGTCCCACTCTTGTGGCGTGTAAGTATGTATAGCAAGAGCATGAATATGGTTGCTTAATTCTTCCGATAACGTTTGGTTCACTTGACGATGACGCATAATCAAACGTTGCCCTTCAAAGCTTGAAGTAACAATAATCACTTTAAAGTGACTCTCAGAGCCAGGTGCCACATTGTGCATATAGCTTTCATTCACAACCTGCAGATGTTCTGGTTGAAATTTATCCTGCAGTTTAGTCTCGATGACTTCTTGAATCATAATGCTCCCTTGTCGCACACACTGATATTACAAAACTAACAAACAGTTTACTTTGGCAGGCTTAGCTTTGACAAACACAAACCGCTGATTCAGCAAACAACAAAGAAGCCTAAGGTTTTGGTTTCTTGATCAACGAGCATTTGAGACAATAATAGTGTCTTTAAAACTATCAATTACTCCAAATATGAAAACTGAGCTTTCGCTATTCGAACGTACACTAACACTTCATCGTTTTCCACTTCGCAGCAACGAGCTGCTACAAGCTTGGGATGCAGGCGATGAATACTTGATCACTCATGTTGAAGAGTTAGCTCTGGCCTCATCAAAACGCATTTTAATTTTAAATGATTCGTTCGGCGCGCTCAGTTGCTGGCTTTCTACCCAGCACCAAGTGTTCATGATGAGCGACTCATATATTGCCCACAAAGCAACGATTGAAAATTTAAAACGCAACTCTTGCAGTGGCGTGACACTTCTCAACACTATGGATGAGATACCTAGCGATATTGATTTGGTATTAATGCAAATCCCTAGAAACAATCGTCATCTTGTGTGGATTCTAAGTAAACTTCGTCAATCAGTAGACGAAAAGTGCCCTATTATTTCAGTCAACAAAGCGAAAGAAATACATTCTTCAACACTGCAATTGTTTGAAAAAAATTTAGGTGAAACGAAAACATCGTTGGCATGGAAAAAGCACCGTTTGGTGTTCTCCTTCGCTAATTGCACTCCAGTACCAAGCACTGATGAAGAAGTGAAATGGGAAGTTGAAAACGAACAGATGACCTTGGTAAACCTGCCGAACGTCTATTCTGGAGAAAGCTTAGACCAAGGCGCTCGATTATTGCTAGAACATTTACCTAGTGATGATTTACAAGATTTTATCGACTTAGGTTGTGGCAATGGAGTTTTGTCAGCAAAACTGGCTCGATTAAACCCGAATGCCACCATTACCTGCGTTGATGAGAGCTTTATGGCAGTGGAATCTGCCAAGCGAAATTTGAAGCAAAATTTGCAGACACAACCCGAGATAAGATGTGTAGCAAACAATTGCTTAGATGAATTTGAAAGTAACAGTGCTTCGTTTATCGTATGTAATCCCCCTTTCCATCAACAACAAACGATCACAGACCATATCGCATGGCAAATGTTCTGTGATTCAAAGCAAGTTCTTAAAAAAGGGGGCAAATTATTGGTTATCGGCAATCGCCACCTCGGATACGATATAAAGCTAGCTCGCCTATTCAGTCACACACAAGTAAAGACTGTCGCTAGCAACAATAAATTTGTTATCTTACAAGCTACTAAGTCATAAGCATGTTCAAGCATGCCAAAACAACGAAAGGATTAACCATGAAAAAATTGGTTCTCGCAGCTTCTATTGCTTTATTGGCCGCTTGCTCTGCTCCACAACAACAGCAGGTAAGCTTTACTCCAACAGCGGTTTTAAGTAACAGCGATATTGTTACTAACAGCAAATTCACTTTAGTGAGTAAAGACGTTCGTTCTGCGCAATATGTTGCTTTAGTCGATAGCGGCCGCAACAATATTGAACCAGTTCATGCGAGACAAAACGTGCGTATTGCTTTGGAAAATGCGCTATCAAGCCAGTTTGATTCTCAAGGTTTCACTATCACAGTGAACAGCGAAAATACTCTTACACTTGAGATCCAAGAAGCGCTAGTGACCGTCACTCACTCCATCATGGAAAACGAGATGAATGGTAAGGTTCTGCTACAACTGACAGCAGAGTCACCGAAAGGTAAGTTAGTGAAGAGCTATACTGGTACGGCAAAACGCACTGGCGCACTAAGTGCATCTAATGAAGATATTGAGCAAGTTCTGAATGACGTTGTAAATCTTGTATTAAAAGAAATTTCAGCGGACACAGAGCTTCAAAACTACATGAAGGAGCGTTTCCATGGTTAAGACTCTTTCCATGGTGAAAACATCATTAGCTGCTCTTGCTATCGCAGCGAGCAGTCACGTATGGGCGGGTCCGCAGGTTGAAGTGGAAACAACATTAGGCACGTTCACTATTGAGCTTAATGAAGATAAAGCTCCAATCAGTGTTGCTAACTTCATTCGTTATGTTGAAGACGGCAGCTATGTTGGCACTATCTTCCACCGCATCATTCCAGGCTTTATGGCGCAAGGTGGCGGTTTTGATACTGATATGAAACAAGTCAGTACCTATGCACCGATTCAAAATGAAGCGAGCAACGGTCTAGGCAACGACACTGCAACTATTGCAATGGCTCGAACGAACGATCCAAACTCTGCAACACGTCAGTTCTACATCAACCTCGTTGATAATGACTTTCTGAACTACGGTCAACGCCCACCAGGCTACGCTGTATTTGGTCAAGTCACTAAAGGTTTCGAAGTCATTCAAAAAATGGCTCAGCAACCTACTCAGTCAATTGGCTATATGAAAGATGTTCCGGTGACACCAATCATCATCACCAACGCCACACTGATTAAATAACACCTAAAGCTCCGATTTATTCGGAGCTCTTTTTCCGACAAGGAAATGTCAATGCAACAAGAAAACCAATCATTTACTTGGATTGAAACTATCCGCAGCTATTTCGACAGACGCTTGCTTTGGGTATTGATGCTCGGATGCTCCAGCGGTTTCCCTTGGGTTTTGATTGGCTCGAACATGTCAGGTTGGCTCAAAGATGCAGGCTTAACTCGCACAGCTATTGGCTACTTTGGCAGTGTGTTTGCTGTCTATGCGATTAACTTTTTATGGGCTCCTGCCGTTGACCGTATTCGTTTACCTATTCTGCATTCTATGCTTGGGCAACGTCGAAGCTGGATATTGCTTTGCCAGATTCTGATTTTAATTTGCACCTTGTTAATTGCAGGCGTTAACCCTGCGACCAACCTAATGCTAACCTCAATGCTGGCACTTGGTATTGCCATCGCATCTGCCACTCAAGATATTGCGGTCGATGCGTTCCGTATTGATACTTTCCCGAAAACTGAATCCAACAAACTGCCACAGGCTTCTGCCATGGCCGTAATTGGTTGGTGGACAGGTTATTCGGTTCCCGGCTATCTGGCATTTATCAATGCTGATTCAATGGGATGGAATGGAGTCTATTACGGAATGGCCGCCATTGTTGGTGTTCTAATTCTGTTTACTCTTCTGGTTGGCGAACCCAACACCAACCGTGAAGCTCTGCAGAAACAAGCAGAGCAACGACACAATAAAGTGGTGAACTCAAAAATCTTGGCTTGGTTGAGTGTAACCGTACTTGAACCATTTATAGATTTCTTCCGTCGTAACGGCACTTCCGTCGCGATCACGCTACTGTTGTTCGTGTTTCTATTTAAGATTGGTGAAGCTTTCCTCGGAAGGATGTCCATCGCGTTTTATAAAGAGATTGGTTTCAGCAACGAACAGATTGGCTATTACTCAAAACTGATTGGTTGGGGCATTACCATGCTGTTTACTTTAATCGGCAGTATGGTCAACGTACGTTTTGGTATTGTGCGTGGTTTGATGATTGGCGGTGTTGCGATGTCAGCCAGCAACTTGATGTTCTCTTGGATTGCTCAAGTGGGTCCAAATGAGCATCTATTCTTGGCCACTATTATTGTTGATAACTTCACTACAGCGTTCTCAACCGTTGCCTTTGTGTCCTTCTTAACTGTGATGACAGGCCAAGCGTTTTCGGCAACCCAGTATGCTCTGCTTGCTTCGCTAGGCAACTTCGGTCGCACAACATTGGCTTCTTTCAGTGGCGAGCTGGCTGACTACTTAAATAACTGGTCATTGTTCTTTGTGTTGACCGCGTTAATGGTGATCCCAAGTTTGATCATGCTTTACACGCTGCGCCATTACTTCACTGACTTATTGAACAAAGCCAAAGATCACAAAGAAGAGCTAGTCGAAGAGAAGGTCGTTGAATAACCAACGATCGAATCAATAGACATCGAATAGACAAAGAGGGAACCCATGGTTCCCTCTTTTCATTTCTTTGACCTGTTAGCCACGAGACTTATATTCGTCTTTTTCGATTCCGTGCTTTTTCATTCTCAGATAAAGCTTCTTTCGCGGTACTTGCAGATAATTTGCCGCTTCCGCCACTCGCCCTGAGTACAAGAAAAGAGCGTCTTCAATGATCTGCTTTTCAAAATCATCCACCAGCTCATCGAGCGGTGAAGTCATCTCAACCTGATTATAAATCCGGTCTTTCCCGGTCAATTTAACAATACCGATGGCATATAACTCAGCCACGTTGCGCAGTTCACGGACATTGCCCGGCCAGTCGTGAGCTCGAAGTAGAGATAAGTAACTGGACTCCACCGCAGGTAAAGTTTTACCAAGCTTATTGCAGCTCTGCTTTAAAAAGTAATGGAACAATGCGGCAATATCATCAGGACGCTGTTTGAGTAATGGAACGTCTATTACCCCTTGATTCAATAGATAATAAAGCTCAGGAAGAAGGTGGTTGTTAGCAATCAGTTGCTCTGATTCCGCTCCCAAAATAGCAATAATACGCGTGCGTGGAATATTTAGCCGTTCTTGGTTTAGCAACACCTGAATCAAATGGCGCTGCATTTCATCGCTCATTTGCTCAATATTGTCCAAAAGTAAGCAACCACCCGCACTCTCTTTTAGCTTTAAATCGAGTGTTTCGAGCGACGTTTTGTGACTAAAAGCCAGTTCAGATATTGGTGTTTCTTTGCTAGCACACGACAATTGATGAATCAGATAAGCGATAGTGTGCCGCCCCACGCCTGACTCACCACAAATCACAACATGGTTATTGAGCATCGCATATTGTGCTATGTGTGAACGAATACGTTCTATCTGCGCCGACTTACCCACTAACTCTTTCTTCACACTACGAGCCAAAGAGAGCTTCTGTTCAATGAAGTAACGACGCTGATCGATGTGCTGTTTTATCAAACCAAGCAGTTGAGGTGGATTAATCGGCTTTTCTAAGAAGTCACAAGCACCAAGCTTAACCGCTTCCACCGCCATAGGGATGTCGCCATGTCCGGTGATCACAATAACTGGAATGCGCTCATCTATCGATTTGATCACCTTTAATACATCCATGCCATGCATTTGCGGCATATACATGTCCAAAACCACTACGCCATTCCAGTCTGGAGTGATCATACTTAGCGCCATTTCTGGATTTAACAACGCTTTCGAGGTAATTCCAGCTATCGACATTAGATGAGTATAGGAATCCAGTACATCTTGATCGTCATCGATCAGTAACACCGTACTTTTAGTCATGAGGCAGCTCCAAAACAACCATCGCACCTTTCTCTAGGTTCGAGGCAAGGTAGATTTGACCATTCATTCTTTCAATCAGCGACTGACAAATGTTCAGCCCTAATCCTAGTCCCACTTCTTTTGTCGTTGTAAATGGGGTGAAGAGTTTTCCAACCACACTGTGTTCAAATCCAGATCCACTATCGGTGATCGCAATTCGATGCACTTTGTCGTCAGTAGAAAGCAGTTCCAGAGACACCGACTTTTTCTGATTTCCGCTTGCTGCATCACAAGCATTAACCAACAGATTGATCAGTATCTGCTCAAGACTCAGGGTTTCACCGATTACAGAAAGAGTATCTGAAAGTTCATTATGCAAAGCCACTTGCTGTCGCTTTGCTTTGGTTTGTACCAACAGCAGAGCTTGCTCAACCACAGAGTTGAGACTGAGTGACTTCAAAGGCTCATCACTACTACTTTTACGTGCAAAATTACGCAAGCTATTCACGATTTTGCCCATACGTTCAGTCAGCCCTTCAATCTGAGTCAGCGATTGATTTATTTGCGTTGTTTCAGCCTGTTCCAACGCAAGTCTAGCGGTATAAAGATAAGTCGACATCGCACTAAGCGGTTGATTTAACTCATGAGCCAAACTTGTCATGGTTTGACCTACCACCGCCATCTTGGCCGCCTGAATAAGATCATTCTGCGTTTTCTTCAAATACGCTTCGGCTCTCTGACGCTCTTCGATCTCTGCTTGCAGCTGTTCATTATTCTCTAAAAGCGACTGTGTTTTTTCTCTTACACGCTCTTCAAGCACACGGTTCGCATGTTCCTGATCGGTTACATCTGTAATCGTGACAATAATTTTGTCGTTTAAGCCTTGGTTAAATTTGCGCAGATACAGCCTTAAATAATGCGGCTTTGCAACACAACCAATCGAGAGTGTCACACTGTCAGCGCCGTTTTTAATCAACTTTCCTTTAGGATCAAACACAGCTTGAAGTCTTGGTTGAACATCATCAGGAAAACATCGCCACAAGGTCTTCTTCACCTTGCCAGACTCTAACTGCAAACTTGCCTGAGCACTTGGGTTTGCCGATTCAATCTCACCTTGAAGATTACAGGTGATCAAACTCGCTTGAGTGTTATTGATAAGACTTAAAGCGTTGGTTCGCTCCATCTCTTCCACTTTTTGCCCATATTGGATCAACTGAGCGCAAAGGTTGCCTATCTCATCTTTTCCATCGACTTCAATCGGATGACTCAGATCGTTATTAATGATCGCATCTAAGCTGTTACTCAAATTGGTTAGACGCGCGACAATTCGGCGATTAACGAAGTAGTAAGTCAGCAATAGGCTCATCGAAATCGACAATCCAAAACAGGCTAACAACACTCGGTGGCCGTGTTGAATAAGCTGAGTGGTCTCTTTTTGAGTCTTGACAAACAGTTCATCGGCATTCGCCACTAGCGTTGCGATATCTGAATGCTGGTGATTGAGTTGCTCTTGTATTCGACCACTTAGTTCATCAAGCCCTTGGTGCAATTCCACCATCAAGCTCAAATTCTGATGATAAGGGCCATTCATAGCCAACAGTTCATTCCATTCGCCTAATAGCTGTTGATAAGCAATAGAAGCCGGAAGCTGAAAAATAGGCTCACTGTTGCTTTGCAGTTCTTCCAAACGGTATTGAAGTACCTTCATTCCGTTATCGACTTGAATTTGATGTGTTGCACTCATCAGCTCTCGGGCAAAGTTATACATCTGGCTGCCACTGTCGATTAGCGATTGGATCTGGTTAATTTTCTTAAACAGAGCTTCGGTTCGCTCGGCATAGTTTTTACGCTCAAGCTGCCACTGCATTTCCTGACGAAGCGGAACTAGCTCCATCTCCATATCCTGATAGAGCCACTGTAGCTGCTCTCCAAGCATTTCAATTTGGCGTGTCACATCAATTCGTTGAGAAACAAGAGAACTGTATTGCTCACTGAGCTCTTTCAGCTTCAAATAGCCATTGTGTAGCTTCATCTGTGCATCATTCTCTTCTAAAGAATTCAGCACCTTATCCATAATCATCAAGTCGTTATTCAGCTTTGTGATTTGGTCATCTAACGTGACTTTACTGGTCGCATTACCTATCTGTGAAATCCTGCGGCGGATTTCAGAACTACGACTTTCCAACACATAACTGGCGTTATATTTAGGAACACTCTGATCCAAGACCTCAATAACCTGATCGTCCAGTCGGCTCCATGTAAACCAACTGACTAAACTGACTACCGTCACCAACAAGGTGCTGCAACCAAAAGCCAGTAACAATTTGGAACCTATGGTGTGATATTTGGATAGACTCATGGCGTAGTCACTCTTGTAAGCGACTTGAGTCTGTCGTTTGCCTGTTGCAAATTGGCATCAATTTGCTTCTTCCAAGAGTGACTCAGTTCCGTCAGGAGCATCGTTTTGGCGGCTTGTTGAGATTCATCACTGGCATCCGCCAACGGTGATATTTGATTTACTACCTTATCCAACTCACTTTCGCTTACTGGAACAGAAAAGACGAGCTGCTCAATCTGCTCAATTTGACTAAGTACAGCTGGATTATCGTTATATTGCTTACGCGCATTAATCAGCGATAACCAAGTATC
This sequence comes from Vibrio sp. HM8-C, assembly GCF_058630515.1. NCBI lineage: Bacteria > Pseudomonadati > Pseudomonadota > Gammaproteobacteria > Vibrionales > Vibrionaceae > Vibrio > Vibrio sp. HM8-C. The sequence continues at coordinate 38,359 of NZ_JBMMKS010000012.1, read as the reverse complement.
TTTCAACGCAGGTAGACGCTTTGAGATCATCAAATCAAACAACAAATTCATACACTCTTCACGTTGAATCAAAGTTGCGGCAGATAAACGAGTGAATCGATCATTGAACAGTGATTTGTCGCTTAGTCCATGTTTAGCAAAGTCATTAGCATCCATGTTCGTTTGAACTGCTTTAGACATCAGTAGATCGACAAACGCTTTAGCGTAAATATCATTATGCTCTTGATTAACCAAAGCTACGTAGGTCGGCATAAGAGTAAAACTCTCATCGTAAGCAAATTCTACATGGTCAAATTTGCGCTCGAGTATCAAGGCGTAGCTATCAATCGTCGGCCCAATACCAAACTGCCCTTTCGCGACATAATCACTGACACCGAAACTGCGTGAAGAGATGGTCGCCAAATTGGCTCCAATATTGGTGAGTAAGCGCCAACCATCCTGCCAACCATATTTGGCTAAAAGACTTTCCACCATCAATTGTGTTGTTCCTGATCGCGCCGGGGTACTCATGGTCAAATGACCAAAATAGACAGGAGAAATCAGATCAGAAAACTGCTTGGGTTTTGGAAGCTGATGAGTTTGCAAATAGTCTCGGTTCCAAACAATACCGGCTCCAGAATATCCAATCGTAACCACTTGCCCTGCTGGCGGAAGCATATAAGGACGCAACCATTCAGGAGCCTGAAAGCGCTCTGGCAAAGTCGTTAAGCGTCCATTTTCAGCGAGATGCTGCATCAAATAAGGAGAAGAGCTCAGTACAATATCGATGTTTTGAATATAGCTTTTACTCAACATCTGAACACTAGATTGCGCTCTGCGGTGCACCACTTGCACATCAACGTCTTGGTACTGTTTCGAAAACTCGTCAATCAAAGGCAACAGAGGCTCACGAGAAAACGTAGTCAGGATCACCAGTTCCTTATCTTGCGAATAGGCAAAAGGCGCTGAAATAAGGACAAAGGCAATCATCAGCATTCGATTGATAGTCGGAAGTCTGTGAGTTGAATAAGTCAAAAACCTTAAAAATTGTGCGTTCACTCAAATCTCTGCCATTTGGTCAAAAATACTTTCATCGAAGGTTGGGTCAACAATGACGCAACTTGATTTGAATTTTATCAATAAATAGCCAATTGCCGCGCTTCAATTTCCCATTTTTGACCCGCACTCATGACTCAGTTGTGTCACTTTTGCCCCAAATTGCGACTTTTGAGGCTTTTTTTTCTTTGCTTAATGATGCTCCCAACGAACACCCCCTGTCTGGATGTCGTGAATAACGGAGAGCACTTTTATGTTCAATTTTTTTAAAACTCGCCCTGACGCACCACTCTTGGAACTTCCAAAAGATAAGATGCAAAAACTCTACAAGAGTTATCAGTGGCAGGTCTTCTCAGGCCTAATTTTTGGTTATGCTGTTTTTTATGTAGTACGTATGAGCCTTGGTGTGGTGAAAAAACCAATGCTTGATGCGGGCATAGTATCGATTGAAGAACTCGGTATCATGGGTTCGGCATTCTTCTTTACTTATGCATTCGGTAAATTCCTCAACGGTTTCTTATCTGATTACGCCAACATCGGTCGATTCATGTCGATTTCATTGTTGCTATCGGGTGCTACCGCAATCTTCATGGGTATGAACACCACAGCCTTCTTCTTTGTCCTACTTTGGGGCTTGAACGGCTGGTTCCAATCTGTGGGCTCTGCACCTTCATGTGTATCGCTATACCAATGGTTCTCACCAAAACAGCGTGGTAGCCGCTACTCGATTTGGGGTGGTTCTCGTAACATCGGTGAAGGTATCACGTGGATCTTAACCGCTTCACTCGTGAGCTACTTCGGCTGGCGTGCAGGTTTCGTTGGTGCAGGTATTGCAGCAATTGTCGCTTCTCTAATCATGCTTAAACTGCTGAAAGACCGTCCACAAACTTACGGTATGCCAGATCCAGGTACTGCGTTTGACGAAGGTACTGAAATTAAGAAAGCGTCAGATCCAAAAGAGACTCGTCGTGCACAGATGTTCATCCTAAAACAACCTGTTGTATGGCTAATTGCAGCGTCATGTGCAGCTATGTACATCTCACGTTATGCAATGTCCTCTTGGGCGGTACTGTTTCTACAAGAATCGAAAGGCTACTCATTGATCGACGCTGGTTTTGCAATGTCTATGTACCCAACTGCGGGTCTGGCTGGTGCAATCCTTTCGGGCATCCTTTCTGACAAAGTGTTTAAAGGTAACCGTAACATTCCTAACCTACTGTACGGAATCGCCAACATCGCTGGTATGTGCCTGATGTTCTTCGGCCCTGATAACCGCATCATGGATGCTGTTGCACTGAGTATGATTGGTTTCTCTATCGGTGGTCTGGTTGTTTTCTTAGCGGGTCTAATCGCATGCGACTTGATGCCGAAAAACGCGGTTGGTGCGGTAAAAGGTCTGATTGGTCTGTGTTCTTACATTGCTGCTTCTGCACAAGAACTGATTTCAGCATCGCTAATCACAATTACAGAAGTGGACGGTGTGAAACACTATGACTTCGGTAATGCACAATACTTCTGGTTAGCAGCAGGTGTGGTTTCTGTGTTACTAGCACTGACTGTGTGGAATGCGAAGAAAGTCGTCGATATTGACGAAGCTGAAACCAAAAAATACCAAGCAACACCAAGCGTTTAATCGCTACTAAAAAAGGAGCTGTTTTCAGCTCCTTTCTCCCTTCTTTTTTCCCATCTTATGTAGCGTTGTTATAGGAATTTTTTATGTGTAAGACCAAAATTGTCGCCACTCTTGGCCCTGCAAGCCAAACAAGAGAAAAACTAACCCAACTTATCCGCGCGGGAGTTAACGTTGTCCGCCTTAATTTTTCCCATGGCAGTGCTGAAGAACATATAGAGCGGGCAGAACTTGTTCGCACCATCGCTCAAGAACTCAATACAACCGTTGGTGTGCTGGTCGATCTGCAAGGTCCTAAAATCCGTATTGCTTGTTTCGAGCAAGGCAGCATTCAACTCAAAGCTGGTGACACCTTCATTCTGGATGGCCAACTAGAAACGAATTCTGGCAACCAAGAACGTGTTGGCTTGGACTACCCTCAGATGATTCAAGATCTCGACTCTGGTGACATCCTGCTACTGGACGATGGTCGTGTTCAGTTAAAAGTGCTTGAAGTGAACAAACAAGATGAGCTTGTTATCACTCAAGTGATCAACAACGGCAAACTCTCTAACCGTAAAGGGATCAATTTACTTGGTGGCGGACTTTCAGCTCCGGCGCTGACAGATAAAGATAAACAAGACATTCTCACCGCTGCCAAACTCAAAGCCGATTTCTTAGCGATTTCGTTCCCAAGAAATGGAGCCGATATTGACTATGCTCGCGAGTTAGCAATCAAAGCAGGTTGTCACGCTCATATCGTCGCCAAGGTTGAACGTGCAGAGGTAGTGAGCAGTGTGGAAGCAATGGACGACATCATTCATGCGTCGGATGTGATTATGGTGGCTCGCGGCGATTTGGGCGTTGAAATTGGTGATGCTCGACTGCCAAACGTGCAAAAAGCGCTAATCACACGCGCGAAACATTTGGGGAAACCGGTGATTACGGCAACTCAAATGATGGAGTCGATGATTGAAAACCCACTGCCGACCCGCGCTGAAGTGCTTGATGTGGCAAACGCAGTCATCGATGGTACAGACGCAATTATGTTGTCAGCAGAATCAGCGGCAGGGTTGTATCCGGTTGAAGCTGTTGAAGCTATGGTAAGAATTGCCACTGGTGCTGAAGAGCAAAGTACATGCGCTCAAGATTGTTGGGATAAGCTACACCACCTATGTAACGATGCAGGTAAGAGTTTCGCGCTTTCTTCTATGATATCTGCATCCAAAGTACATAAAGATCTTGGTGTCGCCATTATCACTCAGCACGGCGAAACACCATTGCTGATGTCGAGATGTCAAAGCCAAGCCACCATCTGGGCGGTCTCGGATAAGCCTGAACTTTTGAGTAAGTTAGCTATCTTGCGTGGTGTGACGCCTGTTTACATGGCAAACATTGAGAAAAATGCAGAGATACTTGCCAAGCAGTTAGTTGATCATCTATCGACACAAGCCATTGAGAAGCAGATTTCATCGCTGTTGGTCACACAGTTGGAATCGGTTGAAGGTGTGGGCAGCGTCAATGTTTGCCGTTTGCTGCACCTTAATACCAATGAAGAATTAGCAGCCTAAGTGTAGGGCCTAGCTTCTATAGAGCGACCTGCGCTTTTGTTCGACCTGCGCTTTAGATCGACACGCGCTTTAGTTCAACCCGATAGGTTCTCCCCCGAGACCTAACCCTCACCTTGCTCCACAGGGTTATTTGGCCTGCTTGATAGCAGGCCCTTTTTTGTCTGGATTACTCGTGATTATGTGCGCCTACAGATATTAAGCATAGTCATCTAAATGGATGCGAGGTGCTCGAGCTGCGTTTATCGCACAGATAAGCGCAAGCGTTCCAGCTAATAAGAAGCCAGTCTTAAACGCATTAAAGATGACAGGTTGGGGAGTATTGAGCAGCTCACTTAGCGAGCCTTCTGCACTGAAATTCGGAATCAGTGAATAGATCAAAGTACCAAAAACCGCCGTTCCAACAGATGCGCCAACAGAGCGACTTAATGACCCCATCGAAGTAATACGACCTAAATTCTCTTTTCCTGCAATCGTTTGAATTTGCAACTGAGTTGACGGCATTACAGTACCAAATCCTAATCCACACAAGCAGCCAAAAGCACTGACTGCATAAGGTCCGAGATCAAGCATGGCTAACGAATAAAACGCCACACTACTTAACGACATCCCCACAACCGGTAGCCATTTCGGTACAGCCGTTTTCGCGATCACCTTACCAGTAATATAAGAGCCGCTTATCATCCCCGCCGATAAAGGCATGAGCAGTAGCCCCGCCGTTGCAGCTGATGTGTTTAAGCCCACTTGAAGATAAATCGGTAGGAAGAACACCAGTGAAAATAAACATGCCGCAAACAGGAAGGTGGATGTAAGTGGTATATAGATTTCTTTTTGTATTAACAGGCGCAAAGGAAGAAATGAATGAGAGACTCTTTTCTGCTGCACCACAAACACTACGAGCAAAATAACGAAAGCCCCCAACAAGGTCAGACTGGTTGAAGAACTCCACGGGAAGTAATGTCCACCAGCAGACAACCAATAAATAATCGCAGTCATCATGCTTGGAAACAGAATAAGACCTAAGAAATCTATCGGCTTCTTCTCTGCTTTGCGGCTGACTTGATCCAGTTTTGCTAGACGATAAAGAGCAAACGCTATCAGCGGTAAATTGAACCAAAACAGCCAATGCCAAGTTAAGTAAGTCACTACAACGCCACCAAGTACTGGGCCACAAATGCTAGATAGAGCAAACAAAGAAGCAAAGTAGCCTTGAAACTTGGCTCTCTGTCTTGGAGGGACATATTCGCTGATCAGCGCTTGAGATAAACTCATCAAGCCACCACTTCCTAGTCCTTGTACGATTCGCCCAAGCACTAATCCATGCATGCTTCCTGCTAATGCGCAAACGACAGAACCAACGGCGAAAATGCTTAGTGCAATCATCAGCATTTTTTTACGGCCATACTGATCGCCAAGCCAACCATAAACAGGCACAGAGGCAGCGCCTGCCAACATGTAACCAATAGCGATCCATGACGAAAGTTGAATATTACCTAAATCTCGAACCATGACAGGAGTTGCTGTAGCTAAAAGGGTCTGGTCGATAGACGCCAAAAACATAGGTAAAAAGACTGTGGTGAAGATGGTAAGAAAGGTTTTCTTATCTATCGGCTCCGCCATGGTATCCCTTAAATCAGAAAAAGTGCCGTTATCATACACTGAAATGGCGTTTTATTACTCTTCAAACAATCAGTAACTTAATATTCCTTATTTGATATAACCCTTTGTACGAAAAAGATTAAATTATCATTTCAAAAACAAACTACTTGCCAAGTTAATTATTTAATGAACAAGGTTAAATTATTAGATAACGATTAAATTTGTCGATCCACTTCAAGTAAAAAACTAGTTGAGCTACCGAGATAAAACCTCACAAGCCATATAAAACAAGACTTAAAAAACCAGTTGTATACTAATGATAATTTAGACAAATACCTCTCCCTCACCTCCTTACTCAATTTTATGAACCATAGCTGTTGGTTAATCGATCTGCTTCAAAATCTAATTTTTGCAAATAAATAACGATCGAAATCACATTAAATTTGCAACAAAATGAAATTTAAAAATAGTTAATTTTTAATTTAAATTAATTAGATCCAACTCACACTATTTATTCATTTTTGCAACTCTTCTCACTTTCAATTGGGATTTAAATCGCTATTATTCATCCAAATTGAACAGGCGGTAATCGAACCGTTCCTGAATTGATACAAAACATAGAGAGTTACCCTTATGCGTAAATCACTTCTTACTCTTGGTCTATTAGCAGCAACTTCTGCTCCTGTTATGGCTGCTGATTACACTGATGGCGACATCCACAAAAATGATTACAAGTGGCTGCAATTCAACCTAATGGGTGCTTTTAACGAAAAAGGCGTCACAGAATCAAGCCACGATTACCTAGAGATGGAATTCGGCGGTCGTTCAGGAATTTTTGATCTTTATGGTTATGTTGACGTATTTAACTTAACAACTGATTCAGGTAGCGATAAATCTGGATCTGACAAGATTTTCATGAAATTTGCTCCTCGTATGTCTCTAGATGCGTTAACTGGTAAAGATCTTTCTTTCGGTCCAGTTCAAGAGCTTTACGTAGCATCTCTAATCGAGTGGGATGGCGGTAGCAATGGTGTAAACAATCAGAAAATCGGTCTAGGTTCTGATGTACTGGTTCCATGGTTAGGTAAAGTAGGTATGAACCTATATGGTACTTACCAAGGGAATGACAAAGACTGGAACGGTTACCATTTTGCAGTTAACTGGTTCAAACCATTCTTCTTCTTCGAGAACGGTTCATTCATCTCTTACCAAGGTTACATTGATTACCAATTTGGCATGAAAGATGAGTACTCAACTGCTAACGAAGGCGGTGCAATGTTTAACGGTATTTACTGGCACAATGACCGTTTTGCTTTAGGTTACGGCATGAAACTTTACAACGATGTATACGGTTTTGCTGATGGAGAAGGTGTTCTATGGGACTCTACTCTGAAAGCACAATCTTCTGGCGTAGGTCACTACATCTCAGCAACTTACAAATTCTAATATTTGAAGTCTAAATTGCTCGAAAGGCGCCCATTGGCGCCTTTTTTATTGCTTTCCCATCCCTGCGCATTATCCTTAGCCCCAAAGATTATTTGACTGTGGTTTAAGGTAAAAGATGAATATCGTCATTGTTGGTCCAGGAGCCGTTGGCAGCCTGTGGGCATGCAAACTTCAGCAAGCTGGGCATAATGTATCCTTATGGGGAACACAACAGCCTCAGCAGTGGAAACTGGCTCTCGATGAATTTCCTGAAACTCTGTTTGACTACAATCAGCAACAAGCTCTTATAAATGCAGATCTTCTACTCATCACAGTAAAAGCGTGGCAAGTAGAAAAGGCGATTCAACCTCTGCTTGCGTATATAAACCAAGATGCGATTTTGGTTTTTATGCACAATGGTATGGGCGCGGTTGAGAACATTGCAGCCATGATTGACCAATACCCAACCGTTATAGCAACAACAACCCACGGCGCACTTAAAGTCGATGCCCATCATGTAAAACATACGGGAGTTGGGCAAACTCAACTGGGCGCATTCAATTTCTCTGGTAAACCAAATAATAAAGGCGAGCAATGTACCTTTCTGGTTGATGTGTTCAACCATGCTTTACCTTCAGTAAGTTGGAATCCAAACATACAACACGCTCTGTGGAACAAATTAGCGATTAACTGCGCTATCAATCCACTTACAGCCATTCATCAATGCCTCAACGGAGCATTAGCTGAAGATCAATTTCGTCCAACGTTGAATGCCGTCGTTGATGAATTAATAGCTGTGATGAATGCAGAGCAAATTCCCGTTGAGCGCATTCAGTTAATCACCACTATCGACAATGTGATCAAAGCAACCGCAGCCAATAAATCTTCGATGCATCAAGATATTTTCTATCATCGCCAAACAGAGATAGACTTTATTACAGGCTACCTTGTACGTAAGGCTCAGAAGCATGGCATAGAAGTGCCTGCCAATATTGAGCTGTACAATCAAATCAAATTATTAGAACAAAACGGAAAACATCATGACTAAACGCATACTCGTTCCAATCGCTCCGGGTTCGGAGGAAATGGAAGCAGTAACCATCATTGATATTCTGGTACGTGCTGGCTATCAGGTAGTGGTTGCGAGCGCAGATTTTGAAGGCAACTTAACCATGAAAGCATCTCGTGGTGTTACCTTAACAGCCGATTGCAAGTTGGTTGATATCGCAGATGAAGAGTTTGATGCCGTTGTTCTACCGGGTGGTGTCCAAGGTTCAGAGAACTTCCGTGACAGCACTCTCTTGATTGAAATCATCAAGCAACAAAAATATGACGGCCGCTTGGTTGCCGCTATCTGCGCAGCACCTGCTGTGGTTTTGATTCATCACAATCTATTCCCGGGCGCATTGATGACAGGTCACCCAAACTTCAAAGACCATATTCCCGAAGATTTATGGCGTAACCGCCGCGTAACTTACGATGTGAACAACAATCTGCTCACCAGCCAAGGGCCTGGCTCGGCTTTAGAGTTTTCTATTGAAATTATTGCTCTACTTTCTGGAAAAGCGTTAGCTCGTGAAATTGCACTACCTATGGTTCCGGTTCCTCAACTGAACTATGAAAAATACGGTGAGGCGTAAATGCTGGACATCAACAGTATTCGAGCACAATTCCCAGCCCTGTCTCAGAACGTCAATAATGAACCTTTGGTGTATCTCGATAGCGCAGCAACCACTCAAAAACCTCAAGTGGTTATTGATGCGATAACTCGATACTACAGCGCACAAAATGCCAACGTGCATCGTGGAAGCCACAGCTTAACCGCGCACGCCACCAGCCAATTTGAAGCAGCAAGAGACAACATCGCGCGCTTTATTGGCGCTCAGAGCAGTAAAAGCATTATCTGGACGCGCGGCGCGACTGAAGCGCTCAATCTTATCGCTCAAACCTACGCAAGAAATACGCTCAACGTCGGCGATGAAATCCTGATTAGCGAGATGGAACACCACGCCAACATCGTGCCCTGGCAAATCGTCGCTGAGCAAACCGGAGCAACGATTGTCAAAGTGCCAATGACGCAAAATGGTGAATTCGATTTAGCGGCTTTCCATCAGTTACTGACATCTAACACTAAAATCGTTGCACTGGCACACATCACCAATGTGACTGGATGTCGCCAACCGATTGAAGAGGTTATCCAAGCCGCTCACAGCAAAAATGCCGTTGTTGTGGTCGATGGCGCTCAAGGTATCGTGCATGAAAAAGTGAATGTCACTGAGTTAGATGCGGATTTCTATGTTTTCTCTGGTCACAAACTTTATGCCCCTGCGGGTATTGGTGTTCTTTATGGAAAATTAGAACTGCTTGAAGCAATGCCACCGTGGCACGGCGGCGGAAAGATGGTAGAAAAAGTATCGTTCTCAGGCACTACTTTCTCTGGTTTACCCGGTAAGTTTGAAGCGGGAACACCAAATGTAGCTGGAGCGATAGCTTTGAGCTGCGCGATTGACTGGTACGAAAACTTAGACAGAAAGGCTGTCGAACAGCATATCCACAAACTGCAACACAAAACTTATCAGGCACTGAGTGCTATCGAAGACATTCGCGTATTGGGCTACCAAAGCAATGCCTGTGTTTTAAGTATTGTAATGGATGGTGTTCATCATCAGGACTTAGCGACTTTGCTTGACCAGCAGGGTATTGCGGTTCGCGCAGGACACCATTGTGCTCACCCTTTAATGGAAGCGTTTGGTGTAAAAGGGACAGTGCGAATTTCGTTTGGCATCTATAACACTGAAGAAGATGTCGAACGTTTAATTACCGCCATCGAAAAAGCTGTCGACATACTGTAAGCCCGCCGCTTTTAGCTGTTTCTTTGCCTTATTCCTCCATTCAATTGGAACTATGTTCAGCTATTGCCAGACAGGACGTCTGGCAAAGTGTTGACGGAGTGGCCTTCAATACGGTAGCTCGAAACAGAGTGGAAATTGGATGAAAGAGAGGAATATCGGCAAACGGGCTTTTTGGTGACTTTTTTGCCTGTAGAAAAAAGTCACATAGCCACGACAGTGGCTATCAATAAATGAAACCTAAACAGCGCTCTCTTTTACTTTATCGATGATAGCTTTCAACCCATTTCCACGCGAAGGGCTCAAATGAGTGATAAGTCCGAGCTGTTCGAAATATCCATCGACATCGAAATCCTGAATCTGCTGTGAAGTTTTGCCGTCAAAAGCCGCCATCACTAACGTAATCAAACCACGCACAATACGGGCATCAGAATCAGCGCAGAAATGCCAAATCCCCTCTTCCTGTTGGCTAACCAACCAGACTAAGCTTTCACAACCGGAAACCGTTACTTGTTCGCTTTTCAGTTCTTCTGGCATCACAGGTAGCTTCTTACCCCACTGAATCACCTGACGGTAACGGTCTTCCCAGCCTTTAAACTGTTGCATCGTCTGCACAATATCATCGCTGGTAATTTCAGTGCCGAAAGGTGAAGTCGGAAAAGCAGTCATGAATAATACCCCAGTGATTACTTGCTGTGTTTCTGGATGATTTTCTCTACGATGCGCGCAACGGCTACAAAACCGAATGTTGCAGTAACAACAGTAGCAGCACCAAAACCAGACGCACAATCCATACGTTTAGGGCCTTCTGCCGTTGATTTGGTTGCACAGACTGAACCATCCGCTTGTGGATATTTTAGATGCTCGGTAGAGAATACACAGTCGATACCAAACTTACGCGCTGGATTCGTCGGGAAATTATGGTGCTGACGCAGACGATCTTTGATCTTCTTCGCCAGTGGATCTTGAATGGTTTTGGTCAGATCAGCCACTTTGATTTGCGTAGGGTCAGTTTGACCACCAGCGCCACCAATCGTAATCACTTTGATCTTGTTGCTACGGCAATAAGCAAGCAAAGATGCCTTAGCCTTAACACTATCAATAGCATCCAACACGTAGTCATACTCTTTGGTCAGATACTCATGCTGATTGTCAGGCGTGATGAAATCATCAATCAAGTTCACCTTGCTCTCAGGGTTGATCAATTTGACACGCTCAGCCATCACTTCAATTTTGCTTTGGCCAACGGTTCCAGACATTGCATGAATTTGGCGGTTTATGTTGGTCACACAAACGTCATCCATATCAATTAACGTCAGCTCACCAATACCCGTTCTCGCCAGTGCTTCAACAGCCCATGAACCCACACCACCGATGCCAATAACACATACGTGTGCTGCACGTAGGATATCAACTTCGCTATTTCCATACAGTCGGCGAGTACCACCGAAACGTTGGTTATAGCTATCTGAGGCTGGAGTATCGAGTTCACGCATGACAACAATCCAAATAAAGAGGGTTCAAAAACAAAGAGTGCGTTTTATACGCACTCTTATTATAAATGTCCAGATGTTCACTGATCCGCTATCAAATTGGGTTTTGTCACTATTCCAATTTTTCTGGCGGCAATGCCCAAGGCGCTTGCAGTGGTGAATCTTCTAGCCCAAGTTTCCAAACTCTTCCGAAGTGTTTGTAATGCCCTGCCTCTGTGCCTGCACGCGGTCCCATACCATGGTAGAGATCAAGGTGATTCTGCTTAACTGCACCACCAGTATCCAACACTATTAGTAAGCGTAGCTGATGAGCGCCAGACCAAGTTCCGTCAGCATTAAGTAGCGGAACTTCAGCTAAAATTGGAGTGCCCATTGGGAACAAAGTGCGATCTCCCGCCACTGAAGCCATTGGCAACAAAGGAATACCTGCCGTGCCTGTCACTGGTGCAGCCGCTCTTGGCTGGAAAAAGACATACGAAGGATTCTGCTCTAACAGCTCTTTCACCGTCGCTTCATCATTCGAGTGTGCCCACTCATTGATGGCTTTGAGCGACATTTTTTCACGCTCAACTAAACCACGCTCGATAAGCACCTTACCAATACTCACGTAAGCTTTATTATTCTTACCAGCATACGCAAAGTACTCTAACGTATCATCGTCACCGAAATGCACAAATCCACTGCCCTGCACTTCCATAATAAAAGGATCAATTCGGTTTTCTGCGTATCCCAGTTCTAAGCCTTGTCCATCTAAAGCACCATCGTAGATTTGAGCGCGTGTAGGACATTCAACTTCACAGATAGGCATTTTGTGAACAGGATATTTAAAGGTTTCATCAGGCGTGTGGCGCAGTTCAATCACAGGTGAAAAGTACCCCGTGAATAAGACGTTGCCCTTTCCATCTCCGCCACCTAACTGAGCAGACTGAATGCCGTATTGAGAGAGTTGAGTAGTATCACCACTTTCCATTACCCACTCATTGAGCTTCTGATATAGAGGAGCGTAGGTTTTCGCCATTGAAGGCGAGTTCACCACCACTTGCTCACTTTGTTTAGCAAACTCAGTAAAGTCACGCGGTTTATTGGAATCCACCACATCGACTTTATTTAGAGTTTTGGCGAAAGGTTCATCTAGGTATTGTTGTGCTCTATCGGTCGGTTGAGCACAACCAAACAGCAGCGCCAAACTGGCAAGAGAAAGAAGGCGTTTTTTCACAGAATGCGTCCCATATAAAATTCGACCGAAAGGATGACAAACTAACTACGGAAGCGCAATTGCGAAATTGTTAAATTAGTTTTTTTCTGACATTCGGAAAATAGGCTTGTAGTGACCACCAGTCACCTGCTTCATTTCCGTATTTTCAGGGTTTGTCATTTGAAATTTATAATCTTCGCCAGCCACTTTAAACGTTAAGTAGCGACCATCAAAATTGTAACGCGTCGTGTACACACGTCCTTCCATCACAATACCTTCAGGGCCAATTTCCAACTGTCGGGTAGAATAGTAAGCCACATCTTGCTCCACCCAAATGCCGTAAATCTCTTGTTTCGGTGAAAGCGTGCTTTTTACTCGATCAATCACATTACCGTAAAGAATGGCCGCCACAATGCTTCCTAAAATAACGACTAAGATTAGGAAGAGTTCCAATCGTTTACGACTTTTCACACGACTACCATTATTTGAAGGGTCTGATTGTGAATTATTAAACATTTGGTCTCGATTTGAGTTTGCTGCTTTAGGCATCGTATCTCTTACTTAGAACTCATTTAAGCTAACGCTGCCAATACAGCATTGCAAAAATAGTAGCGATAACCTACTAAAAACCACTTGCTCACACTTGAATAAAAAGTCATTATTCAAACATATTTAAACAACCATAAATATAAAGAGTGCCATCAGTGAAAATTCGTAGTACCGCTCTTGTTAAAGGCTTTAGACAGTCAGCTCCGTATGTTAACGCTCACCGTGGAAAAACCATGGTTGTTATGGTGGGCGGCGAAGCGATTGCCGACAAAAATTTCGCGAATATTATTAGTGACCTAGCCCTACTTCATAGTCTTGGTGTCAAAGTAGTGCTCGTTCACGGCGCGCGCCCACAGATAAATCAGATTTTAGAGACAAATAACCGCACAACTCCTTACCACAAAGGCATTCGAATCACAGATGAAGAAGCTTTGGGTTTGGTTATGCAAGCGGCAGGGCAGCTTCAACATGCAATAACCGCTCGTCTATCTATGAGCTTAAACAATACCCCAATGGCTGGTACACAGCTCAACGTGGTCAGCGGAAATTTCGTGATCTCTCAACCACTAGGTATAGATGATGGTGTTGATTATTGCCACAGCGGTAAGATCCGTCGTATCGATATCGATGGTATTAACCGCATGCTCGACCAAGGTTCGATTGTACTGTTGGGTCCAATCGCAAGCTCGGTAACTGGCGAATGTTTCAACCTGCTTTCTGAAGAAGTGGCTACACAGGTAGCAATTCGCCTCAAAGCAGAGAAGCTGATTGGTTTCTGCTCTGAACAAGGCATCATGGACAGCAAAGGTAATTCAATTGCTGAACTCTACCCAACTGAAGTCAATAATCTGATTGAGAAAATGGAAGCTGAAGTGGAGACAAACGGCGATGAAAAAGCAGGAACGCTACGCTTTTTAAGAGCAGCGGTCGCGGCTTGCCGTGCGGGAGTACCTCGCAGCCATTTAGTCAGCTATAAAGAAGACGGTGCTTTAATCCAAGAGTTATTCTCTTTTGATGGTATCGGTACGCAAATCGTAAAAGCGAGTACTGAACAACTGCGCCAAGCACAAATTGATGACATCGGTGGCATCTTTGATTTGATTCGCCCGCTAGAAGAGCAAGGAATTTTAGTGCGTCGTTCTCGTGAGCAACTAGAACAAGAGATCCATAAGTTCACCATCATTGAGAAAGATGGTTTGATCATTGGTTGTGCTGCACTTTACCCATATCCAGAAGATGATATGGCAGAAATGGCGTGTGTGGCGATTCATACAGAATACCGCGACAGTGACCGTGGTGCGCTCTTGCTTCGTCATATGAAGCAACAAACTAAGATGATGAATATAAACAAATTATTTGTATTAACTACGCATAGCTTGCACTGGTTCAGAGAGCAAGGGTTCATAGAGTTTGGTGTTGATTCACTGCCGATGTCAAAACGTCAGCTTTATAACTATCAACGTCGTTCAAAAATCCTCATTCTTAAGCTTTAATCACATAAACATAATCAATCAGTGGCAGGTGCAATATTTATATCTGCTATTGATTGAATAGTTAGTATATTAATTTGTATTTTAGTCGTTCATTAATTAATCACTTTTCATACCGCACAGAGCTGTGTAAAATCTCGCCACTCGTGACACAGATCACCTTATTGGATTGAGTTGGAATTCTACCTAAGGGCTTAACTTAGGAAGAGCACGGATTGCTTCAACGATAAATAACTTTATTGAAGAGCAAACTATATTATATGAAAACCGTAATTTGTAATTCGCTACAAAGCTTCTGGGATATGGCAGATCATAACTTCCTAGAGGGTCTAGATGTACATTGCGTGTTTCCCGTCAGTGACTACCTAAAAAGCTTTATCTTAGGCTCACAAACACGATATAAGATTCGCAATATCACTTTTTCAAAAGCTGTTTGCTAACACCTTTTGTTAATTTGCTAGGCAGCCAAGGAAGGTTGCTTGAATCTCTCCCCCCAATTCTTTAGCTTCTAGCTACACATGTTCGCAATTCACACCCAATCTACCCTTTTAAGCGTTCAACCAAACCACTGGCTCGTTCTGTCTTAAACTGTATCCCTCGTTTCAGCACACCGATATCGCAGTACAAAGCCAAACGTTCTTTCGCTCGGGTAATACCTGTGTAGATGAGTTCACGCGTGACAATTGGGCTGTATTCGGGGGGCAAAATCATGGCTGTGAATTCAAACTCACTGCCCTGTGATTTATGAATCGTCATCGCATACGCAGTTTCATGCTGAGGAACTCGACTTGGTAATACTGCTTTTACGCTACCATCGGGCAGTTCGAAATACACCTTCAGTCTCTGCTCTGCATCTTCTTCATCTCGCATACAAATACCGATATCACCGTTATACAAGCCAAGAGCATGATCGTTCAGTGTCACCATAACCGGGCGACCGTGATACCACAGTTCCTGCTGCATCTGAATTAAATTACGCGCATGCAACGCACGCTCAATTCGATGATTCAAACCAACCACACCAAAGTCGCCTTCTCGTACAGCGCATAACAAACGGCTTTGACTGAACGCTTTCAATACCGCTTTTGCTTTAGTTGCCATAGATTCCGGCTCACTGCTTTTAGCTTCTTGCTGTTCAATAGCACGTTTACCCGATCGATGCAGATAGACGGAATAAGCATCCACCAATGATTTGAGCATCTGATTGTAAGCATCACTGCTTAATGGGTAGTGGTGAATATCCGAGAAATCTTGATTCCAGACTTCATCAACTCTCGCGGCTCTGCCGCTGTTAATCGCTTTTGCTAATTGCCCGATACCGGAACGGGCATCAAAACGGTAGCTTTTTTGCAGCATACATAAGCTGTCTGCAACGCTGCTGTGTGAAATCTTGAGGCTGTTAGACGAAACTGGATTTCCCAAGGAGTGAAAGCCGGTCAATTCAGAAAGCAGCTGACCTTGTGCCGTGCTGTATCCATTTTCAATAAATGAGCAAATATCGCCAAGCACAGCGCCCGCTTCCACAGAAGCCAACTGATCTTTATCACCAAGTAAAATCAAGCGAGCATGACTAGGCAGAGCGTCAACCAATTTGACCATCATAGACAAATCAACCATGGAAGCTTCGTCAACCACCAGCACATCTAAGTGCAGTTGGTTCTTGCTGTGATGACGAAACTCCGCACTGCCCGGAATTGCTCCAAGCAAACGATGAATAGTGCTTGATGTGGTCGGTATCGCCTGCTTGAGCTCAGGTTCAACGGCTAGACTTTCCACCGCTTTACCGATCGACTCGGTTAAACGTGCAGCCGCCTTACCCGTTGGCGCAACCAACTTAATATTTGGCGTATGCCCCTGCTGCTGGGATTGACGAATTAAAGCGGCAAGCAACTTAGTTACGGTTGTCGTTTTGCCAGTTCCGGGTCCACCAGAAATAACCGCAAAACGTCGAGTCAAAGCTACCGCCGCAGCGACTTTCTGCCAATTCAAACAGCAACTAGCAGGAACGAGCGTATCCAACGGTTGAAGATCTTCCATTCGCTGAACGGTAGTGAGCACAGCATCGATTGCAATCCAGTCCAGTTGACTATCGTCGACCACATCAAGGAAATCACACACCATTCGCTGACGACTGACCTGAGAAGTCTCACTGGTTTTCAAGGCGTTACAAAGAAATCGGTAGTCGCGTTCAAATAACACATCGAGCAGCTCTTTTAGTTTTTGGACATCAGTAGGCTTTAAGATCATAGGTGCCCCAAAGCTCTGTAAACGCTGTGCCAGTGTCATCTCGTAATGCCAGTAACGGTGTAAATACAGACGTTGCCCATCAAACATCAATGGCACAGCTTTACCTTGCAAACCAACCAACGTTGAGTTGGATAAAATTTGCTGCCAATTGGCATTTACCCATAGAGGATTAACCGTTAAAGCCGCTTCACCGTAAAGACCTAACTTGGCAGAGAGATCAATACTGCTACCATGGCTGTCCCACAAAGATAAACAGATATTGCCTCTACCAAGTTCTGCACTGACAGCCGCCACCAGTAATAGGAAAGCGTTTTTATCTTCTGCGCTTAACTCATTGCCAGACAGCAAAGAAGCAATAAAACGAGCAAATTGATAATCGAGCTGACGAATGCTGCCCTGCTTCGCTAAATGCGCTAACACATCCAAAGCTTGTGTGCTCATAATCCTAGCTCCATTTGCCCAGCAGCGTTTGTGCGTTCATCCGGCTCTTTACCTTTTATCAATAAATCCAATTCTTCTAACATTGTTTGGCTTGGTTTCGCATTGAAAATACCGTGCTGTGCTTTGCCATCAATACCACGCAGGAACAAGTAATAAACACCACCAAAGTGTTTGTTGTAGTCATAATTGGCTAATCGACTTTGCAAAAAGCGGTGTAATGCCAAAGCATAAAGTTGATATTGCAGATCGTAACGATGCTCCGCCATTGCTGACGCTAAACGCTCTCCGTGGTAAGCCTCTACTTCATCACCAAGATGGTTCGACTTCCAGTCAAGCACATAGTATTTACCTTCGTGCTCAAACACTAAGTCGATAAAACCTTTCAACATGCCCTGCACTGTGTAGAAACCTAAATCTCCCGCTTTAGCTGATAAAGGATCATGACGCTGAACCACACGATTTAACGCAGGAGCAGTCAGCACTTCAATCGGCAGTAAAAACTCCATCTCTACCAATCTCTGATGAGACAACTTTTGGTTTAGCTGTAATTTTTTACCATCAAGAGGGGTGGCTAATACATCGTCTACCAGCTTTTGGATCACAGGTAACCATTCCATCTCTAACTGTTCTAATTCCAGCAGATGTCTAATGATCTTAGTGTTGTGCTCACTGGTTGCTGGCTCGGTAAACTCAACCTCTTCAAACACAGTGTGCAAGAAAGTACCGGGGCGAGCACCTCGCGGGAAGTTAAAGATGGTGCGCTCCTTTTCTATGGGCGCAAGCTCATCATGCTCCTCGGCTGAATCCACATCAAAGCCACCGATTTCGACCGTTGCATCGTGGTCTTTTTGATGGCTGCCTTGTTTCACCAAGCCTGAATAACTGGTAATGCGCCAATAGCGGTCAATTTCACTGTTTAGCTCTTTGGCTTTAAGCTCTGGCAACGGCTCTACAATTGGTGTGAAGATTGTGTCGTGAGGTTCTGGAGGAGAGGTAACCAAGACGCAAGATAACTTGTTTGCATGCGCTTCAACGGATTGAGTAAGCAGATCGATTCCGCCTTCTTGCCCGTTTTGTAAAAGATGACCGATAGCACTGTGGTGCACACCCGTTGGCTCTTTAGTTGAACGACCATTGCGTAATGGGGCAACACCGATAAAACAGCCATAGACAGAACGCGTTAGTGCCACATAAATCAAACGTAAATCTTCAGCCAAACGTTCTTTGTCCGCCTGTTGTAACGCTTGTTTATCGCCAGTGATATCAAGCAGAGTCTGACCACTATTGCTGTCGTAATATTTGCCTTCGCTCGCTTCTCGGTAACTCACCACAAATGGTAGAAACACTAAATCGTATTCCAAACCTTTGGATTTATGGATAGTGACGATCTGTACCAAGTTTCTTTCAGATTCAAGACGTTGGATGGCGTCGTCGTTGCCTCCCATGCCCTGCTCAGCATCGCTAATTGTCTGAGCGAGCCAACGCAGCAAACCGTGGTCACTGTCGATATCTTGAGTCGCTTGTTGCAACAATTCGCTGATGTGCATGAAATCGGTAAGATTTCGTTCACCATCCACCTCTTCCAACCAGCGTTCGGCAATATGACGAAGGCTCAAAACCGAGCGCAGCATTGGCAGCACACCTCGTTCAACCCAAAGCTGGCGATACTGTTTAAATTGGTTAACAGCGTTTTCCCACTCGTTTTCATCGTTATTGAGTGCATCAAGTTGTTTGGAGTTCAGAGCAAACAGTGGAGAAGCTAATGCTGCACGTAATGCTCTGTCATTTTCCGGTGTCAGCACCGCCTGCAGCAAACGTTGAATATCTTGAGCAATCGAGCTGGTAAATACACTGTCTCGGTTAGACAAATATACACTGGCAATACCTTGTTTAGCCAAGGCTTCTTTAATCATTCGACCTTCGTTACCCGTTCTCACCAGTACCGCAATATCACCCGCCTGAATGCTTTTACTATTACTGCTACTTTTACCATTTACAAACAGCGCCTTATTTTGCTGTGCAGCAGTCAAAATGGTCTGAATTTGGCTTGCTGTTGCCTGCGCCATAACTTCTAAATAGTTGCCTTTGGTTACTGGAGAACCATCCGCTTCTTGTAGCCAATAGGTCAACGCAGGTTGCTTCTCGCCATTCAGTAGCCACTCTTTTTTTGCTGCAAAAGGATTGGCATCGACAGGTAAAAAAGGAATATCGCTATCGTAAATAAACGGACTATCTGGCAACTCAAACACTTGGTTCACGGCTGCCACCATATCCGAGCTTGAACGCCAGTTGGTGCCTAATGTGTAATGAGCTGCGACCTGATTGCGCGCTTTGATATAGGTAAAAATGTCTGCGCCACGGAATGCGTATATTGCCTGCTTAGGGTCACCAATCATAAACAGACCACATTCAGGTGTGTTCAGATAGATACGGCTAAAAATGCTGTATTGCAGTGGATCGGTGTCTTGGAATTCATCGATCATCGCAACCGGGTAAAGATGACGAATGCGTTCAGCCAACAAACCTTGCTCATCACCATCAATAGAGGCAGAAAGCTGGCTTAAAAGATCATCAAAAGACAACCACTGTTTACTTGCTTTCGCTTTTGCCAGCATGGCTCGACAGTGATGGATAGCGTGTGCCGTTAAAGGCGCTTCAATCGTGATTGGCTGTGCTATGAACTGCTCGATGACGTTAAAAACTTCAAGTTGTGGCGGATTACCCTTCTTAGATTTCTCCAACAATTGGCTTTGAGCAAAGTCAGATAGTGCTTCAGGCACTAACAAATCATGCGTTGCCGAACTCGCCCACTGAGTCAGGCTTTCAATCCTTCTTAGCAAGGCATTTTGCGAGTTTTTATGCAGGTCTGACCCTGTAATGCTCGGCTCTATATCTTCCAACGCACTCAGCCATTGCTTCTTGATAGCATCAATTTTCAGCAGATTGTTTCTATGCAGTTCCGCCAGGTCACCATCCATCATCGGCGTGGTCAGAGACAAGGGTATACCCGTTAAATAACCACCAATTTTTTCTAGCAGTGCCGCTGGCGATGACCATAAACGACGGACTTCAGCAGCTAAATTTAGGGGTAGAGGGTAGAACTGACGACGCCAGTAATCTGCGACTACCTGCGATTTGAGATGACTTTCATCGGTGACAAACTCATTACTGAAACGGCTGCCAGATTCAAACGCGTTCTGTGTCAGCATGCGTTGGCAAAAACCGTGAATGGTATACACCGCCGCTTCATCCATCTGACGTTCTGCATCGAGCAGCAGTTTTGCCGCCTGAGCGTGATCACTGAAATCATTAAGCAGAGGTTCAATCACAGGATCGTTGCTGTGACCTCTTGAAAAGGCTAATCGTGCATCATGAATACGAGCACGAATACGATCACGCAACTCCGCGGTTGCCGCTTCGGTAAAGGTTACAACCAAGATTTGATCGACGGTTAAAGGAACTTGATGGCGACTTTGCTCATTTCCATGACCTAACAACAGACGCAAATAAAGGCCAGCAATGGTAAATGTTTTACCTGTACCGGCAGAAGCTTCTATCAAACGCGCCCCATGCAAAGGAAACGTCATGGCTTCGAGTGGCGTTGCTACGATATTGGAAGGAACATTCATTCTTTTATTGTGCCTTTTGTTAAAACCAAAAAGTTATGTCACTGAATTTATGTGATCTTGTTTGAGTATTTATATGTTGGTGCATGCAAATAAAAACAATCCATTGGTTATGCGAGGTTTCTCACAGAACGCACCAATATGGAACATTACACTGCACCCACTTAATGCAAACATAGTTTAAAAAATAACCACTTATAGGTTATCTAAACTACCCGTTATCAAAACGCTGCCTGCATTAACACCGAATAATGGTCCCTCTGACCTGTGGCCGTACAGCGAACGCCCTACACCAATAATGATTTTCTGGCGGCCACTTATTTCTGTACCTCTGTTACTCATCTTTACTACCCACTCTATTAGCTTCGAATACTTCATCAGCACTATCTATTAACTGTAGTCTTGGCGTTTGTAGTACTACACAAGAGAGTAATTTTGCCTGTTGAGCGAGTTCGTCATTCCAAGCAGGCCAAATTCGAGCGATGTACGCATTGTTCCCTTCACCAGAAGTGGCAAATCCGTCGTTAAAACACTCAGCCATTTTTTTCAAAGATTTCTCATCATCTTCAACCCATTTTCCGCGGCTAAACCCAGCTTCAATACAAGCTAACGCTGTTTTCGGGAAATAAGCGAGCGGTGATGTCATTCCTTGATAGAAAAGACGAATCAGTTCATCCAACAGCTCTTTAGCAAGCTCTCGGCTTTCTACTGGTGGCAAGATTTGATGAAGCACACCCTCTTTACGGTCATAGCCCACCAAATGAGTTTTGCTGACAAAGCCCATCGCAGCGTGACAGAGATGATCTATCCATGCTGCCAGCAAATCTTGCGAGCGAATTGAACCACTGCGATAACGCACTAGTCCTGATTGGAAGCGTTTGGTTAACCAGCCATTCAACTGAACAGGTTTAAACTCTCCAAGCACATGGCTGGTGATGTTCACTTCACAATCTTCTAGCGGTGATTGACAGAGAAAGTGAATTTTCTCTAACACTTCTTCGGTTTGAACTCGGTTGACTTCAAACTCTAATTCACCAAAAGCGCCAACAGGCAGTTTGCCCTGAGCTCGTTGCTGCTGGATGAAGTGATGTAATGTGGCTTCTCTATCGCTTGTCGCATCTACGCTAAGTAACAGATCAAGCAAATTATCACGCAGTTGGTAGCTATTCAGACCATCCAGTGCGAACGGCTCATCATCTTCCATCACCGCTAAAGGCGGTTCGAAAACAACTTTTAAGCGACGGTTGAAAAAGTACTGAACAGGTAGTCGCCAAAAACGCTGTAACTCAACCAAATCCAGCTCTAACGGATAAGTCGCATCCAGCAAGTAATCATCCAATGGCAGATTAAACTCGCCAGCAGGAGTACCTTGACGCTGCACCGCAGGCAGCCACTCTTTTGCGTAGCTTCCTGCTTCACTTAAAAATGTTTGTGGACTGAATGGCACCATAGTGTGAACAGTGGAAATCTTATCCACTAGCTTTTTGCCTGAGTCATCACTTGGCAGAGATTCATCGCCAGATAAACAGTAGTTCTGCTGACAATATTCAAGTAGTTCACTCACCAACACCGATGGAACACGCTCGGTATTGTCTTGAATGGAACGTCCGACGTAGCTGATATATAGGCTTTGCTGCGCAGAGAGCATCGCTTCTAAGAACAGGTATCTATCATCATCACGGCGTGAGCGATCGCCTCTTCGAGTTCGACCATTCATTAAATCAAAGCCTTCCGGCGGCATAGAACGAGGGTAAACACCATCATTCATTCCCAATAAACAAACCGCTTTGAAGGGAATCGAGCGCATTGGCATCAGAGTACAGAAGTTCACTTGCCCGGCTAAAAAACGCTGACTCACTCGTGTACCCGACAGCTTGTTATTGAGGTATTCGCTGATGATCGCTGGCGCGATATCTTCGCAATAACCTGCATCAACCAACTGTTCTTTTAATGAAACTAGCGTATCGCGAATGGATTTCAGCGCCATTTCACCATCAAGATCGACAGCGAAGAAATCATCAAGCAAGTTGTTCAATACTTCCCGCCAGTCATCTATCGACTGGGTTTGAGTCAGTAAGGTTCGGTAACGGCTTACGGTTTCAATAAAGTGCGCTAATTTGCCAGCAAGTTCAGCGCTCATCCCCTGAACTTCGTTATAAGGCGCATACACATTGTCGCCATGTTCAAACAGGCTGGTTGATGTTGGCATCGCGTAGCCAAGCAACATACGAGAAAGTCCAAACTGCCAAGTATTTTGTTCTGTGTCTGGCAGCTCAAATTCTTGAGCAGTAGTGCGGTCCAATCCCCAGCGAATACCTGACTCTTCAACCCAACATTTTGCCAATTCGAATTCGCTTTCATCCAACGCAAAACGACTCATCATCGCTGGCGTCTCTAACAGCTCTAACAGCTCAGATGCCAAACAGCGAGAATGCGGCAAATTCACCAACTGGATGAAAGCATTTAAGATAGGACTCTCTTGATTGGCTGTTCGGTCTGAAATCGAATACGGGATAAAACGTTCACCGGGCGCATTACCAAACACCGCCTGAATATAGGGGCTGTAAGCATTGATATCCGCCACCATCACAATCACATCTCGCGGTTTCAGTGCCGGCTCACGGTCAAACATGGCTAACAGTTCATCATGCAGCACTTCCACTTCGCGCATCGGGCTGTGGCAAGCATGAATAGTTAAGGAGCTATCTTGAGCGTTGATGGCTGGTTTATGAGTACTGCTTTCGAGGATGTGATCATCTTGATGCTCTTCAAGATGCAAAATGTCCGCTTGTAACTGTTGAAGTAAGGTTTCTCTAGCAATATCGATAAACAGCTCGTGCTCTTCATTATCATCTTGTGCCAGCAAATAGAGGTTATCTCTCCCCAATTTGCCCATCGATGCCAACAAGCTGTTACCTACCGCATTGCTGATATGCATTTCATCTTCGGCAATATTACTTTCAATGTCACCTTTGAGCGGTGATATTTCACCCGTCACTGAGAGAGTTTGTCCACTTAATGCCAGTTGTTTACGACGCTGGTTTTCGATTCGAGCCAGATACTTACGATCTCGAATATCTCCCCAGTAATGCTGACAAGGGTTAGTGAACATCAGATGCACATCAATGTGTTGTCCTAATGCTTTTAATGCGTCCATATAACGTGGAGGCAAAGAGGAAATGCCAAAGATAAACAGTCGTTTCGGCAGTTTTTCAAGTGGCACATACCCACTCGCTAGCATTTCAATAAAACGCTGATATAAATTGGCTCGGTGATAATGGGATTGCTGCTGTTGAATCACCGTGTAATCGTAAAGTTGCTTCCACAAAATAGGTTGCCACGGGTGCTCGTCACCGATTTCCTCAACCGCGTTGCCATTTTCCCAAGCTTCAATCCAGTCTGGTCTATACACCAGATAGCCATCAAAAATATCTGCGATTTTATCCGCGAGTTGATAAAGCTTAGACTGGTCTACATCGTCTTTGAGGTAACTTTTTAGCGCAGAGAACGCTTCTAACTCCAACTGAGTCGGAAGCACTTCCATTAACTTCCACGTCATTGCCTCTTTGTTAAAGGCACTGCGTTTGGGAACGTCTGGCAGAACATGAGTGAACATTTCCCAAATAAAAGTCGCTGGCAGTGGAAAATCGATGTTGGCTGCGATTCCCAGCTCTTCTGCCAACGCCATTTTCAACCACTGTGACATACCCGGGCTTTGAACCAAGATTTGCTCTTTTTCAAAGGGATTTTCCAGCGGTGCGGCTTTGATTAGATGCACCAGCAAGATTTTTAAGGTATCGACTTTATTGGAATGGTAAACAGTAAACACAATTCACTCATGAAGTTCTCAGCTATGTTGCTGTTGAGATTAGCATAAGTGTTCTTTAGTCATTAGCAATTTGCTCGATACGAGATGCAAAAGGTTAACTATTCCTCACTTACTCTTTACCTTGCTATATGTTTATCAGTAACGTAAATATATTCACCAGTGTTCAATAATTCTAAACATCGTAATGAGCAATATTTCTCTTAAACAACTGAAAGTGTTTACGACCATCACCCAGCACAAAACCTTAACTACAGCCGCCGAAGCACTGTTTTTGTCAAAAGCAGCTGTAAGTATGGCGCTGTCAGAGCTGGAAAAGCATATTGGTCATGCGCTGTTTGACCGTGTGAATAACCGCCTAGTTCTCAATCAAGAAGGACAAAAACTGCTACCGCTTGCTGATGAACTGCTCAGTCGTTCTAACGCCATCGATCAGCTCTTCGATGAAGACAACTCTTTATCAGGGCAACTGCGTATTGGCGCCAGTGACACCATTGGAAATCAGGTTGCGCCTTACTTACTCAGTCAGTTTCGCAACACCTATCAACACCAACAGCAGAGTCTGTTTATTTCCAACTCTGCACTGATATGCGAAAAATTGGTCGACTATGAACTGGATATCGCGCTGATTGAAGGTAAAACCCTTCACCCTCAATTGATTTCTACTCAGTTCAGCCAAGATGAAATGTGTATTGTCTGTTCCCCTTCACACCCACTAGCACAGCAAGAAAAAGTGACATTGCGAGATTTTGAACAGAGCGAATGGATGTTACGCGAGGCGGGATCTGGCTCTAGAGAGTTCTTTTTAAGAGCAGTAGCACCACGCATTGAACACTGGCATGAGGCTTTTCAGTTAAATACCACTGAAGCCATTATCAACTGTGTATCAGCTGGATTGGGCTTTGGTTGTTTATCTAAATTGGCGGCGCAATCCGCGGTTAATGATGGTCGAATTAAGATACTCAATGTCCCTCTAGATATGAAACGACGCTTTTGGCTGTTGGTACACAAAGAGAAATATCAAAGTCCGTTGCTCAAACACTTCATAGAATTCTGTCACCAATGGCATCAGAAAGCGGACAAAGAAAATGAGAGCTTATAGACAGATTGACAGGTATATCAGCTTTATAGTCTTCATCTAGACATTTAGCGAATAACCCTGTATAAACACACAGTAATTCAAAAGCAATTTAGAGGATGGACCATGGCTGTCATCGTTAAGTACGTGGTGGAACGCAACGGAGAAGAGAAAATGACTTTTACCTCGAAAGCCGAAGCTGACGCTTATGACAAAATGCTGGATATCGCGGACGAGCTGTTCGAACTGATCGGTAAGAGTGAGCTGATTGAAGATGAAGCGAAAACTGAAGAGCTAGCGATGTTCTTAGCTCAGAACAAAGAAGATCTTCTTGTCGCTTTAGGTGCGAAGCGTAAACCTACGCCACCAGCAAAGAAACCAAAAGCAGTAAAGACTGAAGAAGCCGTTGACGACGCTGCGTAAACTTTGACTATAAGTTCAAGTTAATGCCTTTGGTGATTGAGCTTTACTAGTTATTGAACTTTGTTAGTTATAGAGTTTTGTTCGAAGAACCGCTGCTTAGACAGCGGTTTTTTATATTGTTTATTCCCTATTCCATCCAGAGAGATGTATCGTTAAAAAGACAAAAGGTATCGTTCTACGGACTTATTCCTTTTTTGCTCTTTTATCAGTGAAAAAGTCTCTTTATGATGACCATCAGATTATTAATGCAGCGGCTTAGCTCAACAAGTTGCCTGCTATACCCTATTCAACATAATACGGAGAGCAAACATGGCGCATTTTGCACTTGGTTTCGGTACGGCGACTAAAAACCGTGATGGAAAAATTATCGAAGCATACTTCCCTGCACCAGTTCTAAATCCAAGCGACGCTTTAGTTGCTGACGTAGCAGCTATTGCTGGTTACACAGATGGCAATCAAGCTATCGAAATCTCTGCTGAGCAAAGCGCGAAGCTAGCAAAAGCGTTTACTGATAATGGTCAAGCTGTTAACGCTTCATTTGCAGAAAAAGCAGCAAGCTCTACTCAACCACTCGTGCTTGTTGTTTTAGCTGCAGACGAGAAACCTCAATCTGTATCTGAAGGCTTCCTGAAACTACAACTTATTTCAAACCGCCTAGTGAAGCCACACGGCACAGTGCTTGATGGTATTTTCGGTCTACTGCACAACATCGCTTGGACAAACGAAGGTCCAATCGATCTACCTGAACTGACAGAGCGTCAAATTGAAGCACGCCTAGCAGGTCGCCCTCTGACTGTCGATTGCGTAGACAAATTCCCTAAAATGGTGGATTACGTGGTTCCAGCAGGTATCCGTATCGCTGATACTTCTCGCGTACGTCTTGGCGCTCATGTGGGCGAAGGCACAACAGTAATGCATGAAGGTTTCATCAACTTCAACGCAGGTACAACGGGCGTGAGCATGGTTGAAGGTCGAATCTCTGCTGGTGTACTAGTCGGTAACGGCTCAGACATCGGTGGTGGTGCATCTATCATGGGTACACTGTCTGGTGGCGGTACTGTTGTTGTTTCTATTGGTGAAAACTCACTACTAGGTGCAAACTCAGGTCTTGGCTTCCCTCTAGGCGACCGTTGTACTGTTGAGTCAGGTCTTTACGTAACAGCGGGTACTAAAGTACGTATGCTGGATAAAGACGGCAACGAAGTAGAAATCGTAAAAGCGCGTGATTTAGCAGGCGTATCGGATCTTCTATTCCGTCGTAACTCTCAAACTGGTCAAGTTGAGTGTCTAGCTAACAAGTCTGCTGTTGAACTGAACAGCGAGCTTCACAGCAATAACTAATCTGTTGCTCTGAGATCGAAAAAGGCGCATTAAGCGCCTTTTTTATTTCTGTCTGATTTTAGACCGAAAACGGATACTGGATTGGGTCATGGAATTCGTAACCCGTGACTTCGAAATCATCCATAGTTACCCATGTTTCCAAATCTTCCAGTGACTTAATCTCTGGGTTGATATGGAATTGAGGCGCAGCAAGCGGCTCACGTTTTAGTTGCACGTCACGCATCAACTCTAATTGGTCTTCATAGATGTGCGCATTCACAATCTTGTGAAATGCTTGCCCCGGTTTTTTACCTGTGATTTGAGCCATAATAGCCAGAAAAACATAGACTTGAACCATGTTGAAATTCAGACCAAGTGGGACATCGCATGAACGCTGTGTGCTGTTCAAATAAAGAGTATCACCCAGTAGTGAAAAGTGATGACTGTACATGCATGGACGTAAACAGCCCATATGGAACTCACCTGGGTTATAGAAATTGAGAATTTCACCACGGTCGTCTACACCACGCGTCAAATCATCAATAATTTTCTTTAGCTGATCGATATGACCGCCATCCGGTTTAGCCCAAGCTCGACCTTGAACGCCATATACACGCCCCATGTCGTCCTCTCCTTTACGGTAAGGATTATTGAGCCAAGCTTCGTTGAGGTTTGCGTTCGCATCCCAAGTTTTTGTACCCAGTTTGCGGAAATCTTCCGCGTTATCGTACCCGCGAATATAACCGAGCAGTTCTGCTACCGCAGCTTTCCAAAAACTCTTACGAGTAGTAACGAGTGGGAACTGATTGTTGGCAACATCATAAGTTAAGTCAGCGTTAATAACGGTAAGACAACGTTTACCAGTGCGCTCGTTTTCAATCCAAACGCCTTCATCAACGATTCTCTGGCAGAGATCCAAATACTGTTTCACAAGATACCCTTACTTAGTTGCAACTTACTTACTTTTAATCGATTTAGTGTTTACGTTGTCTTTGTACAAACCACGCTTGTACGCCCACACCATCATCAACACACCTAGAACTATCATCGGCAGTGATAACAGTTGCCCCATAGACGCGATACCGCCAAGAAGAAGACCAAGCTGTGCATCAGGTTCGCGAACATATTCGACAAGGAAACGGAATGTACCATATCCTGCTAGGAATAGCCCTGATACCGAGCCAAGAGGACGAGGCTTTTTGATAAACCAGTTGAGAATAAAGAATAGAACCACACCTTCAAGAGCCATCTCATAAAGCTGTGATGGATGACGCGGCAGTGGTCCGCCATTTGGGAAAACAAACGCCCAAGGCACATCGGTTACACGTCCCCAGAGTTCGCTGTTCATAAAGTTACCCAAACGTCCCATACCTAAACCAAAAGGCACAAGAGGAGCAACAAAGTCCGCGACGCCAAAGAATGTGCGACCATTCTTTCTCGCATACCAAATCATCGCAGAGATAACACCTAACAAGCCACCATGGAATGACATCCCACCAGTCCAGACTTTAAATAGGTACAATGGATCAGCTAGGAACATGTCGAAGTTATAGAACACCACGTAGCCAACACGTCCACCAATCACTACACCTAAGAAACCGGCAAATAATAAATCGGAGACCTGTTCACGAGTCCAAGCTCCTTCTGATTTATCTGCACGACGATTAGCAAGCCACATAGCAAATAAGAAACCGACCAGATACATCATTCCGTACCAACGCACAGAAATCGGGCCTATAGCTATCAGAACGGGGTCAATATTAGGAAATGGGAGATAACCCTGAGACATAAATTACGTTCTCTTCTACTTAATGAAAAAGGAATTACTGAACCAACATGGTTACAGCAACAAAGATAAGAAATACAGCAAAAATTCGTTTCAAAGATGCAGTAGGAAGCTGCGTCGACAACTTGGCACCAACGCGCGTTGTCATCATTGAAGTCGCCGCTATAGCCACTAATGCAGGTAGATAAACATAGCCCCAACTGTATTGAGGTAAGTCTGCCACCTGATATCCACTAACAACAAAACCAAGCATCCCAGAGACGGCAATGCCAAAACCACAGACGGCAGAAGACCCAACAGCTTTGCGCATTTCAACTCCATGTCTATTCAAAAATGGAACCGAAAGCGAGCCACCACCGACACCAACTAGGCTTGAGATAATGCCTATTCCGCCACCACACAACACGGTAATCATTGCATTTGGCATCGGATGATGTGAAACAACCTTAATTGAACGAAACATCTGCCAACCAAGCATCATGACAATAATGCTAAATACTTTGGGTAAATATTGATGTGGAATCCAGTCAGCCACTGTGGCACCAAAATAACCACCAATCAGAACGCCAGGCATTAGCCATTTAACAGCAAACATATCTACATTGCCGAGTTTTAAATGACTTAACGCAGAAGAAAATGAAGTGAGGATGATGGTCGCTAATGAAGTCGCGAGTGCCATGTGCATGAGAATTTCATTCGATATCCCAGCATAAGGCAACAAAAAAACCAAAGCCGGTACAACGACTAAACCGCCGCCAATCCCAAGTAGACCAGCAAGCACGCCAACAACAGACCCTAATAACAAAAATAGAGCCAGTAATTCGAAATTCACATCTAATTCCTATTTTTTGCCAGCGCGGACAAAACCTGCAAGCCCATTTTCTTCAAAATAACCTAGCATCATATTGTAAATATCTTTGCCATAAGGCTGCATCAATGCTTTGTCAGCAAGTGCTGTTAATTGTGACATTTTTGCATGGCGCACTAGGTACTTTACTTTAGCGACGTTAGACGTGTTCATGCTAAGTGCTGTGTATCCCAAGCCGATAAGTAACAGCGAACCAATTGGATCACCCGCTAACTCACCGCAGACACAAACAGGAATATTGTGAGTAGCACAAGTTTGCTGTATCTGTTTCAACGCCATCACAACTGCTGGATGCATCGATTCATAGACATCAGCAACTCGGGAATTGTTCCGGTCTACCGCTAACAAATATTGGGTTAAGTCATTGGTACCAACAGAAACAAAATCGATTTTATCCGCGATAAGTGGCAGCAAGTAAAGCATGGATGGGACTTCAACCATGATGCCAATTTCTGGCATTACTAGACTCGGATCCAGCTTTATTGCTTCTTTGTACGCTTGATGAATCAACTTAAGTGCATCATCCAGCTCTCTTGTACCGGAGATCATAGGTAGAAGAATACTGAGGTTATTGTGCGCTTTGCTAGCGCGCATCATGGCTCTTAGTTGGATAAGGAAAATATCTGGGTGATCAAGGGTAAAACGAATACCTCGCCAGCCTAAGAATGGGTTGTCTTCTTCTATCGGCAAATATGGCAAAGGCTTGTCGCCACCGATGTCCAACGTGCGCATAACAACGCGTTTATCTGGATAAGCATTGAGAACGCTGCTGTACTGCTGAATTTGCTCTTCTTCCGATGGAAAGCGATGCTGCAACAAAAATGAGAATTCGGTTCGGTACAGACCAACACCGTCAACACCCTGATTGATAGCGATGTTGGTATCGGCACTGAGACCAGAGTTCAACATCAATTCAATATGAGAGCCATCTTGGGTGATTGCAGGCTGTGCAATCGACTCATTCACCATCTTCGACAGCTCACTCTCTTCATTCGCCAACGCGCGGTACTCAGAGAGAATGGACTTCGCTGGTGAAATAAAGACCTTGCCACTGTAACCATCAACGATACCGGTTTTTCCGTTGATATCCTTGAGGTTTATAGAAACCCCCATTACCGCGGGAATCCCTAATGCTCGAGACAAAATAGCCGCGTGCGAGTTAGCTGCCCCTTCAATAGAAACAACGGCGAGTAGCTTATCTTTCGGCAATGCTGCGAGAATGGTGGCAGTCAGCTCTCGAACCACCAAGATGATCGGTTCTTCTAGCTGATGCTGCTCTTGCTCTGTATTGTGCAAGAAGAATAATAAACGTTGCCCGAGCTCGCGAATGTCTTGTGCACGTTCACGAAGATACACATCGGACATACGTGCGAATCGATTCGAATAACTTTCGACGACTTGGCGTAATGCCCAATCCGCTCTGTCACCTTTTTGGATCTGTGCTTTCAAATCTTTACGCAGCATAGGATCATTCAAAAGGTGGGTAAACAGGTCGAAGATCGCCAAAGCTTCTTTATTGATATCACTGTCGAGCTTTTTGCGCATTTTGCGAAAATCACTCAAAGCGCTCTCAATCGCAAGAGCTAACCACTCTTGTTCACGGTCGATATCTAACGTTGATGCTGGATACACTTCCGAAAGCTGAGGCTGAGTGTCATCCCACCAGAACTCACCGATCGCAACCCCAGATGAAGCACCAACACCGGTGATGGAGTGTTGCTTCTTCTTGTTAAGTAACCATTGTCCTTGGGTTTGAGCATGGGCGACAATAACCGCGAGCTGTGCAGCCAATGTAACAAGGAAAGAGACTTCCATTTCACTGAATGAACGCGGAGTCTTCTGCTGAACAACCAGAACACCAAGGACTTGTTTACGGTAAATAATAGGAGTGCCAAGGAAAGAGTGGTAAACCTCCTCCCCCAGTTGTTTGAAGTATTTGAAATTTGGGTGTTTAGACGCTTCTGCTAAGTTAATCGGCTCTGCTGAACGTTTGACTAATCCCACTAGACCTTCTTCAAAGCCGATGTGAATCTTATCGCCTTTGAATTTCAGACCTTGGGTTGCCATCAGTTCTAAACGTTGCATTTCCTCGTTAGCAAGATAGACAGTGCAGCACTCTGTTGCCATAGCGCTGCACGTTTGCTTTACAAAGATATCTAACGCCTGATTGACGTTCTCTACCTTTGAAACCTGTTCAACTATCTCCCTTAGCTGAGAAAGCATGTCTATCCTCTTTTAATTTTGCGTTTACCTTTAACTTTCCGCTCTTTAAACGGCATCGCTAATGAAGCAAATTCCTTCATTGCACGACGATATACATCACGCTTAAAAGACACCACTTGTCTCACTGGATACCAGTAACTCACCCAGCGCCAACCATCAAATTCAGGGGAACAGCCACGTTGCATGTTAATCTTCGATTCATCACTTTCCAAACGTAGCAAGAACCATTTCTGTTTTTGTCCAATACAGACAGGTTGAGAATCCCAACGAACCAAACGCTTTGGTAATTTATATCTTAACCAATGACGGCTTGTCGCAATGATTTTCACATCTTTCTTTGTTAACCCAACCTCTTCGTAAAGCTCTCTAAACAAAGCTTGTTCAGGAGTCTCACCTTCATCGATTCCCCCTTGAGGGAATTGCCATGAATGTTGTCCGTATCGTTTCGCCCAGAATACCTGACCATGGTTGTTACAAATCACAATACCTACATTGAGTCGGTAACCATCGCCATCTATCACTGGCAAACCTCTAGTAAAATCTGTAATTGTTCTGATTTTTCCACATATCCCCAATATGAGCAAACTTACTAGTGTGATTCACACGAGATTTATCGTCGACAACCCCTCAATAGGATAGTTTTTAATCGAAAATTAAGTTATCAACAAAAGAGTGGGAGCTAGAACACATTTATTCACGATTTCTGTGAATAACCATGTGAAGAAGACTATGAACTGTGTAAAAAAAGCATAAGCCTAATAAACACCTTAAATGACAACAATATCAAAAATGACAATTTATTCTTAATAAACATTAAGTTAAATTTATTTTTTAGATTCAAACTAAAATCGAGCCACAATTCCATTTTTAGATCACTTAGACAGGTTAAAGATCAACCAATCTAACTGTTATCCACACAGGCAAAAAAAAATAGCTGAAAATTCCACCAACATAGTGGTAAATGACTGTACAAACCCCTGTTTATTCATACATGAATGTACTATTTCATCTCTTTTAATGTATTTTTTGTGGATAAGTTGAGAAAAGATCATTATTTACTCACTATGTTCATTGTTCCAGCAAGATCCTTTATCACGCTATTTTTGCTACAATCGCCGTTTTAATTCTCAAGATAGGTTATTCAAACTCAAGCAATGAAACCAGAACCGCAAAGCGAACAAGAGCTAATAGACAGAGCTTGGCAAATAGCAGGAATGAGCTATCAACAGCTCGCTGAAGAAGCCAATATGATCGTTCCGCCAGATCTTAAGAAAGACAAAGGTTGGGTTGGACAGCTTTTAGAATGGCATCTGGGCGCAAAAGCTGGAAGTAAACCTCAGCAGGATTTTGAAAACCTTGGTATTGAATTAAAAAGTATTCCTATCAGCTACAGCGGTAAACCTTTAGAAACAACATTCGTTTGTGTCGCTCCTTTAACCGGAGTTCATGGTCTAACTTGGGAAACAAGCCATGTGCGAAATAAATTGTCTCGCGTACTTTGGATCCCCGTTGAAGGTGAACGTGAAATTCCATTAGCTGAGCGGCGAGTAGGCTCCCCTTTGATTTGGAGTCCTTCTCAGGAAGAAGAAGAACAACTTAAAGCAGATTGGGAAGAGTTAATGGAGTTCATTGTTTTGGGGAATGTTTCCCAAATAACAGCTAAGCATGGCGAAGTACTTCAATTGCGTCCGAAGGCGGCGAACGGCAGAGTATTAACGGAAGCTTACGGTGCAAATGGAAAACCAATCCGCACTCTTCCTCGCGGCTTCTACCTAAGAACTCAATTCACCGCCAATATCCTGCAAAACCATTACGCTTGATTACCACACGCACTCAAGCAACTTGGAGTGTAGGTAAACCGCAAGTGAACCAATTCTTACGAGTATGGATAATCTTTGAAATAAATAATAACGAACGTAGCAAATGACGCTGCAACCTCAAAAAGAAAGAGCATAGCGCTACTGATTGATCTTCAAGATCTGTTTCCATTTATTCACTAACGTGCAGTTTATGACCATAGAATAGATCGCTCTCACTTACCCAATTGAGTATGTGATAAATAAAATTCATTTCCGTTTCCACGCAAAATTCGCTTATAGTAAAAATCATCTTATAAAAAGCTGTTTTAAATTCAGTGCGATATCTAGAACCTAGGTAGTAGAAAGAATGCTGAAACAGTGACACTTAGAGTTAGACAAGGAAGTGCTATGCAATATACCAAACTGCCACACTCAACCTTAGAAGTGAGTAAACTCTGTTTAGGTACGATGACGTTTGGCGAACAAAATACTCAAGCTGAGGCATTTAGCCAATTGGATTATGCCCTAGAGCGTGGAATTAACTTCGTTGATACCGCGGAAATGTACCCAGTACCTGCAACACTAGAAACACAGGGTAAAACCGAAGAATTCATTGGCAACTGGATTGAGAAATCGGGCAAACGAGAAAAGATCGTTCTTGCCACGAAAGTTTCTGGGCCTAATAGAAACACGCCTATTCGTGAGCATATGGCGCTCGATCATCGAAACATTCATCAAGCCATCGATGATAGTCTTTCTCGCTTAAAAACCGATTACATCGACTTATACCAACTGCACTGGCCTCAACGTCAAACCAATACTTTTGGTCAACTGAACTACCCATATCCAGATACTCAGGAAGAAGTAACTTTGATTGAAAGTCTGGAAGCACTAAATGACTTAGTACGTATGGGGAAAGTCCGTTACATAGGTGTATCGAATGAAACCCCTTGGGGATTAATGACCTATCTCCGTTTGGCAGAGAAACACGATTTACCTCGTATGGTTACCATTCAAAACCCATACAGTTTATTGAACCGAGCATTCGAAGTGGGTTTATCTGAAATTAGCCACTTTGAAGGTGTAAAACTGCTGGCCTACTCGCCATTGGCATTTGGGGCATTGAGCGGAAAATATCTCAACGGTGCACGCCCAGAAGGCGCTCGTTGCAGTCTATTTGAACGTTTCCAACGTTATTTCACCCCTCAAGGTTTAAAAGCAACCGAAGCTTACGTGAATTTGGCTAGAGAATTTGGTTTAGATCCAGCACAAATGGCATTGGCATTTGTTAATCAGCGTCCATTTGTCGCTTCGAGCATTCTCGGAGCGACAAACTTGGAGCAGTTAAAATCAAATATTGATAGTTTGGATATTGAATTGAGCGACGAACTGCTTCTCAAAATTCAAGAAATTGGGACTACCTACTCCAATCCTTGTCCTTAATTGATAACAATCGGGGGCTAGAGCAGCAACTAGCCCCCTTCTATCACGTCGGTATTCGCAAACTCAGTACACGACGAATATGACGAACATGGCGCTCAGCTTTGGCTTCAACTGGGACACTAACACCAATTGGACGACCATCAGCCTGTAGACCAATATCTTTTAAGAGATGGACATTATGGAAAGGTAAATCGTAACGGCTACGACGTACTTTTCGTTTCCATTCTCTCTCTTCACGGCGTAAATCTGCACGAACTAAAAATGTCGCTAATTTAATATAAATTGAATGACTCATGGTATTTCTCCAGTTAATTAAAGTACTTGATTTAACAAGTAGACTGAGAGAAATAGCGACTAAGTGATAAAACTACGACTGGGTAAAATTAGAGTAGGATTACCTCTAAACTTAGCTGCTATTTCTTCCGCAGCCTGATTAGAGGTTACGGATTAACTATATATCTTTGTCTTGTTTGCTGATTTTTCGATCAGACATAGACGCGGTCATATCCGCAGCAATAAAGGCGGAATCGGACACATTAAAGGCGCAAACTGTATGAACAGATACGAAATGTTTCATGATGCGCCTCCAAGCAAAGTAGTTAATCCAAAATTTGTGGTTTGAGTAAGCTAGGCTTACGGTTAAATAGTATGCAACTCAGATTATAATTCAACCCCAAAGCATTAAAAAAAGAAAATAAAACCAATCATCTATTCACAACAAAAATACAACGAACTAGATGAAACATTTCAATAACATTCAATTAATTTGAAGAATAAATAACCAAAACAAAGGCCACCGAATGGTGGCCTATTCTTTACACTATCGTTGCTCGTCTTTTGCTTTGGAATTTAAATGCTCATGTTTAGCATGTCTTCTCAAAACCGAGACAAGTCAGTATCAGTAAGTGCTATCTGTAATTAAGTTGTGCTTGTTAAGCAATCGGTACATGGTTGCACGTGAAACACCCAATTCTTTCGCCGCAACTGAGACCTGACCTGAGTATGATTCCAAGACAAGCAACAATGCATCGCGCTCTGAGCGCTCACGAATACTCTTCAGACTGCGTTTCCCATCACTACGTTTTGGAAGCTCAAGATGAGACTCATCAAGCACAACCGTTTCAGACATCAATACTACGCGCTTAATTTGGTTCATTAGCTCACGAACATTGCCTGGCCAGTGGTAACGAGTTAATGCTCGTGTCGCATCTTCAGAAAAGCTTCTTGCTTGAGCGTTGTACTCTTTCGAATATAGCTGCAAGAAATGACGGGCTAGAATAGCAATATCACCCGCTCGCTCTTTTAGACTTGGTACGTTAATTCGCAACACGTTGATGTAGTGATAGAGCTCTTCATTGAAGTTACCGTCGATCAATGCTTTTTCAATATCCGATGAGTTTGCTGAAAGAATGCGAACGTCAACTTCTTTCACACCATTTGGTGTCTCAACCGTCCCTTCCTGCAAAAAGCGCAATAGATTCAATTGTTGGCTTTTCGGTAATGTAAGGATGTCGTTCAGAAGAACAGTACCGCCGTCAGCCTGCAATAAAATAGGCAGATCACCGCTGTCGTTACCAATACCAAACAGTTCACTCTCAATGCGGCTTTCTGACATTGCTCGACAGTTAACTGACATAAAAGGTTTCTGTGCTCGAGCAGAGGTTTTATGCACTGCTTTGGCAACCGTTTCTTTACCCGTACCGCTCTCACCGTAAATTAGGATACTGACATCCGTTGGACCAATACGTTTAATTTGATCCCGTAGACGCTTAACTGGGATGGAGTCACCAATCAGTCCCATATCGCTATTGGAACCATAATGAGGCCATACTTTTTTCTCTAGCTTCAGCATCCCAAGCTGGTGACCAATGGTACTTAATAGCTGAGCGTCTGGAATTGGCGCAGTGAAGAAGTCGATACAGAAGTTCACAATAAACTGGCAAATAGTATCTGAGCTGAGTTGAGACTCTCGGATGAATGCTAACCAGCGAACTTGCTTATGGTTACTTACCAAGTTTGCTATGCCATTTAAGCTGAACTCATCATGACATAGGTCAACAATACCAATACAAGGCCCTGTTTCAGCAAAAAGCGTATCCGCTTGACGAAGATCGGCACACTGGGTACATCTCCATCCTACTTGCTCTAAAACAGAAAGCCATGGTTCGTATGTGCCACCGACAACTATCAACGACCCCGGTACAGAGTCCATACGGAACTGATTAGCCATGAACTTATCCTTATTATTTAAATTCTTTATGTGCCACTGCTGTTTACGCTCAGGCAACTGACGATACAGTAACGAGACTTAAGACATTAGTCTGTCTCACATATAAGACTAGGTAGGAAATGGAAATATTTCTAATAAAAAACTTTATGTCGATCCAAAAATTCACATAAGAAGTTGATCATTAAAACGAATATGCGATCTGACAAAGCATCATTTCTAGCTTTTAAAATGCGCAGA